>JACIZN010000071.1 GCA_014359405.1 Candidatus Caldatribacterium sp. | reverse complement strand
CTCGGGGATGTTCCTGCGGGAACCCTTGAGTACCAGACGATTTTTGCCGTCGGACTTTTGCTCTTCCTCTTCACCCTCCTTCTCAATTCCCTTGCCCGAAAGCTCCGCCAGAGGTTCCAGGAGGTGTACCGATGACAAAGGGTCTCCAAACCGATGCGTTCCTCCTGCAAAAAAAGAGGAAAGAAAAGGTTTTCCTTGTTCTTGCCGCTGCCGCCTTACTTTTTGCCCTCACCGTTCTTTTTGCCCTCCTCATCGATGCTTTCCTCGACGGCCTTCCCCGCCTGAGCCTGAAGTTCCTCACGGGCTTTCCCTCCCGAAATCCAGAAAAGGCGGGGATACTTCCGGCCATGGTGGGAAGCATATACGTCACGGTCCTCACGATTCTTTTTGCCGTTCCCCTTGGTGTTGGTGGGGCAATTTACCTTGAGGTGTACGCTCCGAAAAACTGGATGAGTTCCATCATAGAAACAAGCATTGCTACTCTGAGTGGAGTCCCTTCCATCATCTACGGCATGCTTGGCCTTGAGCTTTTTGCCCGAACGCTGCAGCTTGGCCGAAGCCTCCTCACCGGTGCCCTGACTCTGGCGCTCCTTGTCCTTCCCATCGTCATTGTCTCTGCCCGGGAGAGCCTTCGGGCAGTACCCCAGTCCCTCTGGGAAGGCGCATTGGCCCTTGAGGCTACCCGCTGGCAGGCCCTTAAAGACCAGATACTCCCGGTAGCGTTCCCGGGAATTCTCACCGGCATCATCTTCACCGTCTCCCGGGCCATAGGGGAAGCTGCTCCGCTCATCATGGTCGGAGCCCTCACGTACGTTGCTTTCCTGCCAGAAGGACTCTTTTCTCCCTTCACCACCCTTCCCATCCAGATTTTCAACTGGGTTTCAAGGCCCCAGAAGGCCTTCCATGCCAACGCCGCCGCAGGAATCGTGGTCCTCCTTGCCGTAACCCTAAGCCTCAACGCCCTCTCCATTATTCTTCGGGGGAGACTCGAGAAAAAGCTGCCACCTCAAGCTTTTTGAGACCTCTTGACGCTCCATTCTTTCTCAAGTACAATTTTTTCCGGAGCCGGTGTAGCTCAATGGCAGAGCAGCGGAATCGTAATCCGCAGGTTGTCCGTTCAAGTCGGATCGCCGGCTCCAATTTTTTATGTGGTACAATACGACCATGGCCGAGAGAAACGCCGTTCTTGCCGACCTTGCACTCCTTGGGGTTACAGCGGTCTGGGGTGCCACATTTGTGACCATGAAGAATCTCCTCGCGAGCACTCCGCCTTTAACCATCCTTTTCTGGAGGTTCTCAATCGCCTTTGGTGCCCTTGTGGGTTTTTCCTGTCCAAAGGGGAAAAGGGTTTTCCTTGCGGGAACCATTCTCGGAGGGGCTCTCTTTGGGGGATACCTTTTCCAGACTCTCGGGCTCCTCTACGTTACTCCCGCCCGCTCGGCTTTTGTTACCGGGCTCTGCACGGTTATCGTACCTCTTTTTGCCTTTCTCATTCTGAGGACAAAGCCTGACCGAATACTCCCCTTGAGCATTGCTTTAGCGCTTTTTGGGCTTTTCATCCTGAGCCTTGGAGGAGAAAGGGGGAACACTGTCTTTTTTGGGGACTTCCTCACCCTCCTTGGGGCAACGGCGTACGCCCTCCAGATTGTGCTCGTGGAGAGGTTCACCGAGGAGAACAGCGCATTTGCCCTTGCCACCGTGGAGATGGGGGTAGCGGCTCTTTTGAGCCTTTCCTTTGCCCTCTTCTTGGAAGAACCCCTGTTCCCCCGCAGAACCGAAATCTGGGGGAGTCTGTTCTTTCTGGGTATTGTGGCAACGGCTTTGGCCTTCAGCGTGCAGAAAGTGGCCCAGCGCTACACAGAGGCAACGCACGTGGGAATTATTTTCATCTCCGAGCCTGTTTTTGCCGCCCTCTTCTCGTACTTTCTCTGGCACGAGCGCCTCACGGCACGGAGCATTCTCGGGTGCAGCCTGATTCTTCTTGGCATCCTCACCACGCAGCTCCGTCTCAGTCCTGGCGCTCCATCTCTTCAACTTTCAGCTCAAACTCAAGACCCTCAAGGCAGAGAAGGTCGATGATTTTCTGCAAGAGCGACTGTTCCTCTGCCCGGCTCAGAGGAGTTCCTTTGCGCTGGAATCCCGAAAGAATGATTTTCATAGACGTCCTCTCCTTTGCCGCAACTTCGCAAGGGCCTCTTCAATCCTGTCCATGGCCTTGGCAAGGTTTTCAAGGGAATTGGAGAAGGAAATTCGAATGTACCCCTCCCCGTAATCGCCGAAAGCCGTCCCGGGAACGGTGGCCACTCCCGCCTCTTCAAGGAGGTAGCGCATCATCTCTTGAGAAGAGAGACCGAAGGCGGTGATGTTCGGAAAGATGTAGAAGGCTCCCCTGGGTTTCACGAAAGTCAGGCCCTCGATTTCCTTCATTCGCTCCACGAGGAAGTCCCTCCGGCGGCGGAATTCGGCAACCATCCTCCGAACGGCTTCTTCTCCGTTCAAAAGAGCCTCCACCCCCGCCATCTGGGTAAAGGTGCAGGTGCAGGAGTTCGAGTTCGTCACAAGGAGTGCCAGAAGAGGTGCAAGGTCCTTGGGGAGCACCGCGTACCCCAGGCGCCATCCAGTCATGGCGAAGGTTTTCGAAAAGGCATCAAGGAGAATGGTGCGCTCCTTCATTCCCGAAAACTGCAGGATGCTCACATGGGGTTCATCGTAGATGATTTCGCTGTAGACCTCATCGGTGAAGATGAGGAGGTCTTCTTCTTCAGCAATGCGGGCAATTTCGGCCATGTCCTCCCAGGTGAGCACCGACCCTGTGGGATTCCCGGGAGAATTGAGGACAATCATTTTGGTCCTCGGGGTCACAAGGCGGCGGAGTTCCTCCACGTCTATCCGGAACTCATTCTCCTCCCGGAGACGAAGAGGCACGGCCTTTGCTCCCACAAAGTCGATGATGGAGCGGTACGCCGGGAATCCCGGGTCCGGGTAAATGACTTCGTCTCCCTCTTCAAGGAGGAGGAGAAAGCTCAGGAAAATGACCGGCTTGGCGCCAGGTGTGATGATGACCTCATCTGGCGAAACGTCAATGCCCCGGCTCCGTTTCATATAGACGCAGACCGCTTCCCGGAGCTCATCGATACCGGCAGAAGGGACGTAGTAGGTATGCCCCTCGCGGATGGCCTGGATAGCTTTCTTCTTCACATTCTCAGGGGTATCAAAATCAGGTTCCCCAATCTCAAGGTGAATAATGTCTCTTCCCTGTTTTTCAAGCTGCCTGACGAGAGCCAGAACCTCAAAAGCTCCTTCCCCCCGGAGTCGGCAAACGCGATCCGCAATGCATGCCCGGAGATTGGCAACCTTCCTTATACCATCTATCGCCTTCACGTCCTTCACCTGCCTTGTTGGCAATACTTTACTGAGCCTTGAGTCCTTTTGCAAGACCTTTTCGGTGATTTTTCTCACCTGCGGACAAGAAGGGCGACCGTCTCAAAATGCGGCGTCTGGGGGAAGAGGTCGAAAAAGGCCATCCTCACAAGGTCGTACCCTTCTTCTCTGAAGAGCGCCACATCCCGGGCAAAAGTCCCAATATTGCAGGAAACGTAGACGATGATACGGGGAGAAAGAGCTGCAACCCGCCGAACAACCTTTTTATCGAGGCCTGCTCGAGGAGGATCGGCCACGACCGCATCCACATGGATGCGGGAGGAAGCCAGGAGTTTCTCTACCCTCGCCGGAATGCAGGTGAAATTCGAACAACCGTTCCGCTTTGCGTTCTCGCTCGCATCCTCCACCGCCTGAGGATTCTCCTCAACACCCACAACTTTCTCCGCAACATCGGCCACGAAAAGTCCAATGCCTCCGCCACCGCAGTAGAGGTCAAGAACGGTGCTCGGTGGACCACTCGCAAGAAGGTACTCCCGGACTTTCTCGTAGAGGGCGCCGCAGAGGAGAGAGTGCACCTGGAAAAAGCTCTCTATGGAGACCCGGAAAAGGAGTTTCCCGACGCGCTCGAAAAGGTAAGGTTCCCCCCAGAGAACCCGTTTCCTCTCAAAGACGAGAGCACTCGCTGGAGAATCGTTGATGATATGCACAAAGCCCCGAAGCTCCGGGAAGAGCTCTCGTAAAGCCCCCACAAGGTGATCCTCTTCAGGAAGCTCAAAAGTCGTGGTTGCAAGACCAAGGAGGAGGTCACAAGTTGTGCCGCTTCGCCGCACTAAGAGATTCCGCAGAACCCCTGTCTTCTGCACCGGATCGTATCCTGGAATGCCGTGGCGCTTGCCGTACTCCCGGAAAAAGGAAAGGATTCGCTCCACGAGCTCTCTCTCCATGAGGAGGCACGTTCTCAGGTCCACCACATCCCAGTAGCGGTTTGCCGGACGAAGGCCGAGGGCAAGTTCCCCATTCCGCTCCCCAAAGGTGAACTCCATTTTGTTCCGGTACCCAAAGGGCTGCGGCGAAGGGGTGAACTCCTCAAGGAGGACCTTCCCGAGATCAACCTTTCCGATGCGCTCAAGGACAGATAGAGCATGCTCCCGCTTCAGGCGCACCTGTTCCCCGTACTCGACGAACTGGAGCTGACAACCCCCACAACCCTCGGAGAAATGGGGACAGGGTGGCGTAACCCGGTACGGAGACACCTCAAGCACCTCAAGAGCTCTCCCAAGGGCGAAACTCCGCTTTACCCTTTCAACCTCCACCCGGCAGAATTCATCCTTCAGGACCAGAGGGACGAAAACCACGAAGCCGTCCTTTTTCAGGACACCGTGGCACTCAGGGAGAGCAAAGTCGATAACTGGACCTTCAATGATGTCACCCTTGCGGACCATGTTTCCTCCTCCTTTGGAGCATCACCGCAATGGCAATTCCAGCGGCAACGGAAACGTTGAGTGAGGACACAGCACCGCTTCCCGGGATTCGCACCACTGCATCGCACATGGAGCGGACAATCTTTCGGATACCCTCGTTCTCTCCACCCACCACAAGCCCCACCGGGAAAGGACCGGGATCGAACTCCCAGAGGCTAATCTCCCCGTCTCCCTCAAGACCGACAATGACGAATCCTCCCTCTTTAAATGCCCGAACCACTTCGGTGAAATTGTTTACCTGGAGAACATCGCTTACCTCGATTCCCCCGGCTGAAGCCTTGACGACCCGAGAATCAAGGGGAGCCGAGCGAGCCTTGCTCACCACGATTCCGTCCACCCCAAAGAAGGCCGCGGTGCGAATGATGGCTCCGAGGTTCCGGGGGTCTTCCACCCGATCGACGAAGAGAACCAGGGCGTCTTTGTGCTCTCGAGTTCTTTTGAGGAGCTCCTTCCAGGAGGGCGCGGCTTTCTCCCCACAGAGGAGCACAACCCCCTGGTGCACTGCGTCTTTCCCCACGAGTCCTTCAAGAACCTCTCGATCGACCCGTTCCACAGGCACACCAAGACTCTGGGCAAGGCCTTCAATCCGCCGGATAATATCTCCCTGGGCATTCTTCCCAAGGAACAAACGCTCGAATGCTCTCTTTTTGGCTCGAAGAGCCTCAAAGACAGGATGCCTTCCGTAAATGTAGGACGTCATCCTTCCTTCCCCTCTTGTCGGAAGAAGCGAGCCCCAAGGGGCGTATCCTCCACAACGTACCCAAGAGCACGAATCCTCTCTCTCAAGGTATCGGCAAGGGCAAAATTCTTTTCTTTTCGGGCTCGTTCTCTCTCTTCCACAAGGGCCGCAACTTCTCTGTCCTCGGTTCCGAGTTCCGCCCAGGGAATGATGCCGAGAGTCCTCTCCACGAGGGAGAGAAAGGACTCCATTTCTTCAAGGACTTCCACATTCCACTTCCCCCGGACGGGAAGGAGGTACCGGTTCCCGAATCGCATGAACTCCCCAAGGACCCCAAGAGCCTGAGGAGTGTTGAAATCATCCGCCAAAGCCTCAAAAAAGAACCTGCGGAACTCCCTCACTTCCTGGAGGACATCATCCTCCCTCTCCGCCTTCCGGTTGGGATTCTCCTCCACCTTTCTCCGGATGAAGGCAAAGTTGCGCAGGAAGTTCTTAATCCGCTCGAGGAACTGCAAGGAGGAAACCAGAAGTCCCGTATCGATGTTTATAGGATTCCGGTAATGGGTTCCAAAAAGGGCAAGGCGAACCGCCTTGGCATTGTACTCCTCAAGGAGTTCGCGTACGGTGATGATGTTCCCGAGGGACTTTGACATCTTCTCCGCGTTAATGGTAACGTACCCGTTGTGGAGGAAGAACCGGACAAAGGGTTTCCCCGTTGCCGCCTCGCTCTGGGCAATCTCGTTCTCGTGGTGGGGGAAGACGAGATCAATTCCCCCCGCATGGATGTCAAGAGTTTCCCCGAGGTACTTCATGGCCATAGCCGAACACTCAATGTGCCAGCCAGGACGGCCCCTTCCCCAGGGGCTCTCCCAGAAGGGTTCACCGGGTTTGGCGCTCTTCCAGAGCACAAAATCAGCAGGATTCCGCTTGGTGTACCGAGCTTCCACCCGCGCTCCTTCCTGGAGCTCCTCGAGTTTCTTCCGGGAGAGTTTCCCGTACTCTGGGAAACGGGAAACGTCAAAGAGGACATCTCCGGACACCGAGTACGTGAAACCCCTCTCCTCGAGTTTCCTGATGAGCTCGATGATTTCTGGGATATGCTCCGTTGCCCGGGGATGGAAAGTGGCTCTTCGAATCCCCAGGGCTTCCGCATCGCGCCAGTACTCCTCGATGTACCTTTCGGCGACTTCCCTCGGGTCCACACCAAGTTCCTGAGCTCTCCTGATGATCTTGTCGTCGATATCGGTAAAGTTCTGGACAAAAACGACCTCGTATCCCACCTCTTCGAGGAACCGGCGGAGCGCATCAAAGAGCACGAAAACCCTTGCATTCCCAATGTGGATGAGATCGTACACCGTGGGACCGCAAACGTAGAAACGGACCCTGCCATTCTCTACAGGTACGAACGGGTCTTTTCGAAGAGTCAGCGTATTGAAGAAGCGGATTTCCATAGTCACTCCCTACTTCTTTAATTTTGCCAGAACTCTTTCCTTCCCAAAAGCCCAGAGGAGACGATGAACCTCTGGTCCCTCTTCTCTCCCAATGAGAATAAACCTCAGGGTACGGTAAAAAATCCTGGGAGGAACACCACTTTCTTTCTGGATTCTCCTGAGCTCCTCCCGGAGCTTCTCTTCATCCTCGAAAAAATCCTCAGGAAGGGCAGAAAATGCGGCAAAGAACAGAGAAGAAAAGTTCCTATCTTCATCCCTGGAAACCTCCCCTTCCCTTGCAGCTTCTTTGAGGGAAAGGACGAGGTCCTTGAGGGTTTTTGCTTCTTCCCGGAAAAGGAGAAGAAGCCTCAAAAGGCGCTCTTTCCCAAGAATCCTCTCCCAATCAGCCCACAGAGGCCCGGCAAAAGAGGCAACCTCCTCTCGGAGAGCCTCAAGAGGGAGATTCTGGAGGTACACCCGGTTCATCCAGGAAAGCCGCGCCGGATCGAAAATAGCCCTTGCTCTCCCCACCCGCCCAAGGTCAAAGAGGGCTATGAGCTCCTCCCGAGGAAGGACTTCCCTGCCTTCGGGAAAGGAGTGCCCTAAGGTGAGAAGGTAGTTGAAAATCGCATCCCTCAGGAATCCCTCCTCCCGGAAGAAACGGAGGCTCGTATCCTCTCTTCTTTTGCTGAGCTTTGCCCCGTCCTTGTCGCAGATGACGGGCACGTGGGCAAAAAGAGGTGGCGTGAAGCCAAGGGCCTCATAAAGGAGGAGCTGGTAGGGAGTGTTCGGGAGGTGCTCCTCTCCCCTCAGGACGTGGGTGATGCCCATGAGGGCGTCGTCCACCACGCAGGCGAAATTGTACGTCGGAAGACCGTCCGATCGGACAACCACAAAATCCGCAAGATCACTACTAGCAAAGGGTACCTCCCCTCGCACCAGGTCCCGAACCACCAGGGTTTTCCCCTGGGGAACGTAGAAGCGAAAGGAGGGTTTCCTTCCTCTTTCCTCGAGTCTTCGCCGTTCCTCCGGGGAAAGCAGAAGGCAGCGGCGGGAGTAGCGAGGCGGATGCCCCTCCTCAAGGGCGGCCACTCGCTCCCTCTCGAGTTCTTCCTGGGTGCAGTAGCAGGGGTACACCAATCCCTTTTCCTGGAGCACCTTCAGGAATTCCGCGTAGAGCGACAACCGCTCCGACTGCCGGTACGGACCTTCGTCCCAGTCAATCCCAAGCCACTGCAAATCCTCGCAGATGGCCTCTTCAAAATCCCGGCACGATCGTGCCGGGTCGGTGTCCTCAATGCGAAGGATGAACACCCCCTTTTCCTTCCGGGCAAAAACCCAGTTGAAAAGGGCTGTTCGGGCCCCTCCAAGGTGGAGCATTCCTGTGGGGCTTGGGGCAAATCGTGTCCTTACCTTCTCTGCCATCGGATCACCTCGGCGTGAACCTTGCTCACTCCCTCTTTTTCGATTCCTAAAACTCTCGCTGCCACGAGAGAGAGATCGATGGCCCGATTCTTCTTCCAGGGACCGCGGTCGTTCACCTTGACGATAACTTGCCTTCCGTTTTTGGGATTCGTGATGAGGAGAAGGCTCCCAAAGGGCAGGGTCCGGTGGGCTGCGGTAAAGGCATAAGAACTGTATATCTCTCCTGAAGAGGTCTTCCGGCCATCGAATTTCGGATGGCAGAAGGAGGCAAGGCCGTCGAATTTCTTTGTTACCTCGCAGGTTCCGGAGGTAACCCCGTAAAAGGCCAACTGAACGTTATTGAGCCAGAGGACGGCAAGGTCCAAAGGATTTGAGGCATTGGCAGAGGCATCTTTCCGGGAAACGGAGAAGAGCCTCTTCTTATCGCAAAAAACACTGACGCTCCCGTCTCTCTCCCGCACCAAGCGAAAGGTGGGGGGACTCTTCCAGGGAAAAGAAAAAACTTCCTGGAGTCTTTTGAGGATGACACGAGCCCGCTCCTCACAGGAGGCAAATGGTCCCCGGTACCGAACCCGCAGGAGCACCCGGCCGTTGCAAAGGATAGCCGCCACCGCGCCCTCTTCCACAAGGGCAAAAGAGGCTCTCGCCTGGGTACTTTGAGCTACAGCAAAGACCCCAAGGATAACGAAAACTGCCCCTAAGACCCTCTTCGCACGAGGAGACTGACAGCAAGACACGCTATGCCTTCACCCCTTCCAACGCTCCCAAGGCCCTCATTCGTCGTGGCCTGAAAGCCGACTCGATCTGGCTCCACCTGCATCGCTTGAGAGAGATTTTTTCGAATCTGAGCCACAAAGGGAGCGATTTTCGGTCGCTCCGCAATGAGCATGATGTCCACATTCCCAATCTCCCAGCCCTCGTCCCGAATCCGTTGTGCAACCATTCCAAGGAGCTTAAGACTTTCGGCGTCCTTAAAGCGGGGATCCTCAGGGGGAAAAAGAGAGCCGATATCCGGAAGGCCACAGGCTCCAAGGAGGCTGTCCATCAGGGCATGGCAGACCACATCGCCATCGGAATGCCCCATAAGTCCCCGTTCAAAGGGGATATAGACACCTCCAAGGATGAGCCTTCGCCCCTCCACAAGGGGATGGATATCGTACCCAAGGCCTACTCTCGGCGTAAACACCGCACCCTCCAGCGGAGCATCTCCTCAGCAAGGAGAAAGTCCTGAGGAGTGGTGATTTTCAAATTCTCCTCGGAACCGGGAACGATGTGGACCGGGAATCCCAGGCGTTCCACCAAAGAAGCGTCATCGGTCCCCAGAAAACCGTCAGCCCTTGCCCTCTCAAAGGCATCAAGAATGAGGCCAATGCGAAACGCCTGAGGAGTCTGAGCTCGCCAGATCTTTCTCCGGTCGAGGGTCTCCCCAATGGTTCTTCCATCAGGGGAGTACTTCAGGGTGTCCACCGAGGGAATGGCCACGCATACCGCTTCGCACCGGGCTACTTCTTCCACGCAGCGCCTGAGAATGCTCTCACTCACCAGAGGCCGCACCCCATCGTGGATGAGCACGAAATCCTCAGGGTGATCCCGGTAGAGCTTCAAGCCCTCGTACACCGAGTCCTGACGTGTTGCCCCTCCGAAGACGTAGTGACGGAGCTTCCGGAAATCGTACTTCTTCAGAATCTCCCGCCGGAAGATATCCTCATGGAGAGGATGGATAACCACCGCAACCTC
>JACIZN010000070.1:3606-10245 GCA_014359405.1 Candidatus Caldatribacterium sp. | reverse complement strand
GTAGACAGTGTACCCTCCTTCTTCAGAGGGCTCAAGAACCACCCTAAGACGCATTAGTGTCACCTCTTTTTCATTATACCATGGTGGCAGAGCAAACACTTTCCAAGACCCCGCCTATGTGGGAACTTGAGAGACTGCTTCGGAAACGAAATTACGACCTTGCAGTGACCCTCCCTGTTTATCCTTGTGAGGGCGTTTTTCTCGGTCGCTGCGAGCGAAGCAGTCTGAGACTGCTTCACAGGTGAAAATAGAGGTCTTAAAGAAAGCTGTGAAACAGCTCGTATCGAGTCCGAGCTTATTGAGGATTTACGATGTTTTGTAAATATCCCGGCGGTGGCCTATGAAATGGAGGATATAAATGAATCTCTTAAGAATCTGCTGGGCAACGAAGGGCATCTATCGCTTCGGGAAGGAAACGAACCTGATAGCTTTTCACCAGACCAACCCTATCCGTTTTGCCGCTTCCTCGGCAGGTATACCTTTTTCACCTCGTTCAAGGCGCTCTAAAGATTTCCTGAGGTACTCTTCAACCTCTGGGTGAAGCTCAAGACCTCGATCGGGATCGCCCAATAACTCGAACAACGCTTCTTCTACTGCTTCCCAGATTAGTATCTTCAGCTCTTCTTTGGAAAGGTCTTTGACTTTCATCCCCTCTTCCATCTTTCTCACCCCTGGATTCAACGCAATCATAGCATGTTCTCGACTTTTTAGCTTCGGCATGGGATGTCAAGGCCTTGCTCCAGGCCATGGGATGCAACGGATTCCCAAAACTTCCTCTATAAGTGAAC
Organism: Candidatus Caldatribacterium sp.; assembly: GCA_014359405.1. Classification (NCBI taxonomy): domain Bacteria; kingdom Pseudomonadati; phylum Atribacterota; class Atribacteria; order Atribacterales; family Candidatus Caldatribacteriaceae; genus Candidatus Caldatribacterium; species Candidatus Caldatribacterium oleiphilum. Next base: position 9,457 of record JACIZN010000070.1, on the reverse strand, counting down.
CTTTTAGCTCCCTTGTTGTACAATACAATTGTTCAACTTGTATTTTGTAGCTCGTATTTTGTATGTTGTATATTGTATATTGACTTGACGTGCTACTTTCGGGAGGCCTTATGGAAAAGAGGCAGGGGTTTACGAAATTCAGCCATCGAATAATCTCAGACCCCAACATTTGCGGAGGCGAGCCGTGTATAGCCGGCACCAGGATACCCGTGTGGGTGGTGTTGAGCCACCTGGCCGCAGGGGAAGATATCGATACCATCCTTCGCAATTTCCCACGATTGAAAAAAGAGGATATTCTGGCTTGTCTGGAATACGCGAGTTACCTGGCCATGGAAAAAATGGTGCCTCTATAGGATGGTCATTATCCTCGACGAGAATGTCAGCTTAGCATTAGCAAAAGCACTTCGGGAAGCAGGTCACGAGGTGATTGCCATTGCCGAAACTGCCGGTAGAGGCATGACCGATGCCGAAGTTTGGGAACTGGCAAGGATCCGGCAAGCGGTTCTTATCACGAGAGATTATGGCTTCACAAACCCAGTGCGCTTTCGAAGCCAGGACGTAGGAGCTGTAATCTACCTCCGCCGCGGCAATCTAAATTCCGAGGACGAAGTTAAGCTGGTACGGGATTTTCTGGCTACCCATAGTTTCGATGAGTACAGGGGATGTTTGGTGACGCTGTGGCCCGGTGGTGCTCGAATTCGTTGCTGATGGCCCTTAAACGTCACCGCGAGGAGCAAAGCGATAAATGAGGACTTTTGTGGCCTATGTCGAGTGGGACCCTGAGACAAAGCTCTACGTGGGAATAGTACCAGGAGTTCCTGGGGCACATACCCAAGGGGCCACTTTGGATAAACTGCAGAAGAATTTGAAAGAAGTGCTGGAACTCTGCCTTGAAGAAAACCCAGAACTCGAGGAAAACCTACCCTACTTCATAGGGCTGCAACGGATTGAGGTGGGTGAGTGAGCAAGCTTCCAATCGTTGACGCCCAGACGATGGAGAAGTTGCTCTTCAAGTAACTCCTCACACGAAGCAAGCTTCCGGTTCACCATCCATAAGCCCGCAATATTTTCAATCGGTATGCTCTTCTCCCTGCGTTGCACACGCTCTGAGAAAGAGTGCTTTTGAAAAGGAGGAGGCTGCTCCGGAGACGAAACCGTAACCTTGCAGTGACCCAGAAACAGCCACTGTGCGCAAAACGGTCCCGCAGCAGGTGCTTGTTCAGCACAAAAAATAGTGATATGCGTTGGAGGTGGGCTATGGGCAGGTTCACCATAGTGGTCGATTCTGAACTACTTAAAGAAGCCATGCGACTTACCGGAAAAAAGCGCAAGCGTGAGGTCATTGAGCTTGCCCTGCGGGAGCTTGTGAGAAAGCACCGCCTGAGCGAACTCCGGGAACTGGCAGGATCAGGCCTTGTGGACTGGACTCCGGAAGAACTCTCCTTGTGGCGGGAGACGGCAAAGGCGAAACAATGAGTAGAAGGCAGCACCAGGGGGCGCTTCTTGACACCTCCGTTTGGATTCACTACCTGCGGCCCCGGGGAGACAAAGAGATCAAGGCCGAGTACAGCGCATTCTCTTTGCCGAGAGGGTTTCCACCTGCTGAGTAGTAAAGACGGAGCTTCTGGTCGGCGCAAGGGATGATGAAGCCTTCGAACGGCTGAGTGCAGATTTAGAAGCCTTAGAAGAAGTTCCCATTACCCCAGAGGTATGGCTTGAGGCTGCACGGCTTGGGTACATCTTGCGACGGAAAGGAATTATCGTTCCCCTGCCGGACCTACTGATTGCCCAGGTTGCCATTGCAGAAAAGCTCTGGCTCTGGCACGCCGATGAACACTTTGAGCGTATCAAGGAAGTAGCACCGCTTGAGACAAGGTCATTCGTGTAAGCATCGCGGTGTTTTGCGAAAACTTAAGACCCACGGTCATCACGAGCGTAGAAGTGACCTCGTATTCTGGGAAAGAAGAGGTTGCTTCACAAACGAAAAGACGAGTTCGCAATGACGCGATGGAGGTCACTGCGAGGAGCGAAGCGACGAAGCAGTCTCAGGCCCGGTAGAAGGAGATTGCTTCACAAACGAAACTACGAGTTCGCAATGACGCGATGGGGGAAGCGAAACGACGAGTTCGCAACGACGCAGTGGAAGGGCTGAAACCACCGGTTTGCAATGCAGTGGATAATTTTTTCCTTGGCAGAAGGAAATTTATGAGGTAAAATTTCCTTGTCATGATGAAAGATGTCCTGAAGTCCATTATCTATGAGTTCCATACCAGGAAACTGCCGGAACTCATCAGGCGGAACCTGAAGCTTCCTCTTGAATCCGGGAAGATTATCTCTGTGGTGGGGCCAAGGAGGGCGGGAAAGACCTACCTCCTTTTCCAGCACATTGAAGAGCTCCTCGAAAAAGGCGTTGACCCCCGGCGGGTGCTCTATCTCAATTTCGAGGATGAGCGAATGGACCTTGAGGTGCATACTCTGGACCTTATCCTCCAGGCCTACCGGGAACTCTACCCGGAGCTTGACCTTGCAGGGTGTTACTTTTTCCTCGACGAGGTTCAGAACATTGCCGGATGGGAGAGATTTGTGCGTCGCCTCTACGATACCGTGAGCCGGAATGTTTTCATCACCGGCTCGAATTCGAAGCTCCTTTCCCAGGAAATTGCCACAGCCCTTCGGGGAAGAACCATCACCTACGAGCTTTTGCCCCTGAGCTTCAGAGAATTCCTGCGTTTCAAGGGATTCGACTTTGACCCGGAACGGGATTTCTACAGCCCTTCAAAAAGGGCCAGAGTAACGCAGCTTTTCCAGGAATACCTGGACTTTGGAGGGTTTCCAGAGATAGCCTTCCTCCAGGAGGAGCTGAAAATAAGAACCCTGCAGGAGTACTTCGAGGTGATGCTCTACCGGGATATTGCGGAACGCTACCAGGTTCGGGACACCCTGGTTCTCAAGTACTTCCTGAAGCGGGTGATGGAGAATTCGGGGAAGTTCCTCTCGGTGCACAAAATCTACAACGAGCTCAAGTCCCAGGGAATCAAGGTGGGCAAAGATTCCCTCTACTCCTACCTTGAATTTGCCGAGAATGCCTATTTGGTGCGGCTTCTTCGGAAACACCACCGGTCTTTTGTGAAGTCGGAACTGGCGGAGAAAAAGGTCTATGCCATAGATACCGGACTCCTGAAAGGAGTGCGGTTCCTCCGGGAAAGCGCAGGAGTGCTTCTGGAAAACGCTGTTTTTCTCGAGCTTTTGAGGAAATCCCGGGAACTTGTGTGCTTCAAAGGGCAAAGAGAGTGCGACTTCATCCTCGATGGGAAAGTTGCCATCCAGGTATGTTTCTCCCTGAGGGATGAAGAGGTGGTGAAAAGAGAGCTCTCCGGCCTGAAGGAGGCCTGCTCGACTCTGGGGCTCAAGGAAGGGTACGTGGTCTCTTTTGATGAGCAAAAAGACCTCAAAATCGATGGCGATATCACCGTAAAGGTAGTTCCAGCTTGCGAGTTCATCCTGAGGGAGCTGCGCTGAAATTCGGGGAACATTGGGTAAGGAGACTTCAGGAAAGCTTGCCAGAGCCAGATAACAACCGATGTACTCTGGAACAGAGGGCTTTAGAAATGTAAAATGTCCAGGGTGAAGATTTTCAACCCAACCGTTTGGAGGAGAAGAAGTGGGCATACCTTCGGACTACCGCGGTCCTTCGGGGAAAATACTGCCCGCACCTCAAGTAAGTGCCGGTGAGGTTGTAGAGAAATTGCGCTCGATTTTTGCAAAGCGGGATGAAGTCCTGTTATCCTACCTCTTCGGCTCGTACGCCTGTGGGGAGGAAAAAACGTGTTCTGATCTGGATTTAGCGGTCTTGCTTGAGCAAGGCATAAGAGGCGATGCGCTTCTTGACGCCTATAGAGGGCTATACCTTGCAGTCCGTGAGGCACTTTCGACGGAGCGTTTTGATCTTGTGGTACTCAACGATGCTTCCCTTTCCCTTCAGTTTGCGGTTGTCTCCCATGGCAAACTCATTTACGCCCGAAGCGAAGAAGTGTTGAACGCATTTGAAGCCAACGTCATTCACAAATACCAGGATGCTGCTTACCTGCGTGAGGTGCAAAACTGGTACCTTAAAGAGAGGGTACGCCGGTGGTACTCAAAAGGGAGAGCATAATCACCCGCTTGCAGAAGTTAGAGGAAATACTGAGCAGGTTGCGCGAAAAGGAAGAAATATCCCTTGAGCAGTACAAGCGCGACGTAAACCTTCAGTGGTTTGTGGAACGGGGCTTGGAGCTGGCCTCTTCTCTTATCTTTGATATAGGGAACCATATTCTTGCCGGAGCCTTTCGAATCTCTGTGGATGAATACGAGAAGATTCTGGAAAGGCTCTGGCAACAGAAGGTCATCAGCGAGAAGCTCTACAAAGACCTGCGTGGTTTAGGGGGATTTCGGAACATACTCGTTCATGGGTATTTAGAATTGAACCATAAGCTGGTGTACGCTCACTACCGGAAGGCACTCCAGGTGTTTCCGAGTTTCATCAACGAGATTACAACCTGGCTTGAAAGCTATGGAGAAGGTGGAAATACCGGGGCGGATTAGAGCAAGCTCTGAGTTCCTGGTACAGTCACCGTGTACATAAACCCATGCCATTGCGAGCAAAGCGAAGTAACCCCCTCTCCAATTCACCACCGCAAGGAACGAAAGCAACGAGGCAGTTCCTTTTCTGATTTGTCACCGCGAGGAGCAAGGCGACGAAGCAGTCTCGGGCCTGGTAGAAGGAGATTGCTTCACAAACGAAACTACGAGTTCGCAATGACGTGGTGGGAGGAAGCGAAAAGGCGAGGTTTACAATGGCCCCTTGAGGGTCACTGCAAGCGTAGCAAGACAGTTTTGCAACTCAAGAGAGAGAGGCTGCTTTGCAGAAGAAATCACGAGTTTGCGGTGACTCTTTTGTCGAGAATAAGACGAATTGAGTTTGCGTTCCCGGTTTCAAATATGTACTTGCCTCTACTCCGCTTCTGATAGCGCTTTTCCCACACCTTGTGTTATGCTATCCTTGGTAAGCGGGGAAAGAAATAATCGAACAAAGAGCTACACCTTTTCCAGGGAGGTATCCCTATGGAAGAAAAAGTCAACTGGGAAGAAGAAGTCTCTCTCTTTGACCTCATTAATGTCCTTTTGAAACGTAAGTGGGTGATTCTTGGGGTAACCTTTATAGTCCTTGCCCTCTCCTTTTTGGCCTGGCGCTTTATGCCACAGACGTACAAGGCGGAGTTTGAGGTTTCCTACAGGGAGAGCTCTCTGCCTTAGGGGTTCAGGGGAGAGGTTGCAGTGCGGTATTACGGGAGAAAAGACCCGGTAAAGATACCCTATTTCTTTGCGCTCCCATATGACGATAAAAATTCACCTAAATGTCGGGGTTCTTGTGGCGTTCTTCTGGGAATTCTGGGAGAGAGGGAAAGAAGCAAGCGGTACAATAAAGGGTGAAGGTCCGAAGGTATGAAGACTGAAGAAGACAGCATCGGAGGAATTCCTCCCGAGGTCCTGAAAGAGCTTGTGACCCTTTTCGAAGAATATCCGGAGGTAAAGCTTGTGTACCTCTTTGGTTCAAGGGCTACCGGAAAAGATTCCCCGTTGAGCGATTACGATTTTGCCGTTTACCTGGATACAAGGGATACCAGGCGCATGCACGACATCAGATTTGAGCTCTACGACCGGGTGGGACGCCTTCTAAAAGAGGACAATATCGATATTGTCATTCTGAATCTCGTGGAATCGCCTGAATTCAAGTACTTCGTTATCAAAGACGGAAAACTCCTTTTTGAGCGGGAACCTTTCCGGGTCCTGGTAGAACCACGAATTCTCAACG
>JACIZN010000070.1:0-3596 GCA_014359405.1 Candidatus Caldatribacterium sp. | reverse complement strand
AATGCTTCTTCGTCGGTACAACTTGACGAGGGCTAAACCATGAGCAGTCTCGAGGTCATAGAAAACAAGAAGAGCGCCATCATAAAATATCTGGCGATACTGCAACGGTACAAGAAGTACTCCCGGCAAGAAATAGAAAATGATGTTGACCTCCGAGGTGCGTTAGAGAGATATCTCTACCTCGCTATACAGGCAACGATAGACCTGGCAGAAGCTCTTGTTGCCTATGAAGGCTTGAGAAAACCTACGACCATGAGCGAGGCTTTCTACATCCTGAGCGAAGCGGGAATCATCTCCATGGAGCTTGCCGGGAAACTGGCCAAAATGGTGGGCTTCAGGAATGTCATTGCTCATGATTACCAGAACCTGAACTACGATATTGTGCTCGATGTCCTGCACAACAGGTGCAAGGATATCGAAGTATTCCTTGGGGAAGTTTCCCAAAGACTGGGCTTACGATAGGAGAAGGTGAACTATGAAAAAGGCCGTATCAACTGATAAGGCCCCGCAGGCCATAGGTCCCTACTCCCAGGCAGTACAGGTGGGTGAGTGTGTCTTCGTCTCCGGGCAACTCGGGCTTTCCCCAAAGGGGGAACTTGTGTCAGATGAAGTTACTGAGCAGGCACGGCAGGCCCTGGAGAACATCTCCGCGATCCTTAGGGCAGCAGGGCTCACGATGGAGCACGTGGTGCAGGTGACTATTTTCCTCACCGACCTTCGGGAATTCCCTGCAGTTAACGAAGTGTATGCACAGTACTTCAAGCCTCCTTACCCTGCAAGATGCTGTGTTGGAGTCAGCGCGCTTCCCCGAGGTGGCAAGGTGGAAATTGCGGCTGTTGCTTATGTTCCCCGAGAGAAATCCGAGACCGTGGCGGAATGAAGCTCGTGAGCGGAACCTTCTTTCGAGCTTTTCATTCCACTAATGGGAAAGCGAAGGAACCCTGTGGTACAATGACACAGGAAGGGAGACTGTAAGCGAGATCCGGTGAAACTCGTGGTACGATTCCTTCCCCTCTGGGATTATGCGTGGAACCTCGGGGCAGTTTACGTCTCTTTCCTCCTCCACTTTGCCCTGAAGCGGGATACCGCCGTTTTGAAACTTCTTGCGTCCTCCTGGACATGGTTTTTTCTGATTCCTCTCCTTCCCCTTTTCCTCTACGCCCTTTTGGGTCTCTACTCCTCGAGGTCCCGCTCTTTGAGATTTGTTTTCACCCGTCTTGCTCTCTCGACTTTCCTCTCCTTCTTTGTTTTTACGACTACTCTTTTCTACCTCAGAATTTTTCAGTTCCCCCGTCTTATTGCCCTTTTTTGGGGAGGACTCGGCTTCCTTTTCCCGTACCTCTTCCGCCTTCCCTTTCTTGAGTCCTGGAAAGACGAGCGGATATTTGTGCTCTACAAAGGTGAAAAAGGACGGCAGCTCTTCAGGGACCTTCGTCTGGGGGAAACCCCCCTGGGCACAGTCATCGGGGGAACAGACGTAGCAACCTTTGAAAAGGACGAACTCATAGTGTATTTGAAACGCCTCAAGAAGGACCTGGACATCGATCGAGTGGCTGTTTTTCTCGACCCTCAGGAACGGGGAGACATCATTGCGCTTCTTGAGGAGGAGGGTATCCCTTACACCGTTGAGGACGCTCTCCCCCTCTTTGAAGAGCAGCAAGGACAGATTAAGCTGACGCTGGCAGACCTTCTCGATTACCGGAGAATTGTTGAGGGCAACGCCTACATCCCAATCAAGTACCTTCTTGACCGGATTCTGGCGGGAATCTTTCTCGTGCTCCTTTCCCCGCTTTTTGGAATTCTTGCCCTCCTTATTGTCCTCACCTCTCCAGGTCCCGTCTTCTACTGGCAGGAACGCGTGGGAAAAGACGGAAGGGTCTTCAGGCTCTGCAAGTTCCGGACCATGGTGCCTGATGCCGAAGGGCACACAGGAGCAGTCCTTGCCTCAAGAAACGACCCTCGCGTAACGAAGATTGGGCGGTTTCTCCGCAGGACTCGCCTTGATGAGCTCCCACAGCTCTGGAACGTTTTCAAAGGAGAGATGAGCCTTGTGGGACCAAGGCCTGAACGTCCAGAGTTTGTGGAACGGTGGAAGAGACTCATCCCTTATTACGAAACTCGCCTCCTTGTGAAACCAGGAATCACCGGCTGGGCCCAGATTCAAGGAAGGTACGATGAGGGACCAGAAACAGTCTGGGAAAAGCTCGAGTACGACCTCTACTACCTGAGACACGTATCCCCAAGCCTTGATTTTGAAATTCTTGTTCGGACTCCTCTTGTTATGCTCCTGGGGAAGGGGGCAAGGTAATCCGCACAGGGAAGACAAATGCAAAGGAGTGACTGCCATGGAAACCTTTGTCCTTGGGATAGACCTTGGGACCCAGGGGGTTCGCTCGATGATTGCCACCCTCAAGGGGGAAGTGGTTGCCGAGGAAAAGGAGGCTATAGAATTCTCTTTCCAGGAGGGACGGCGTTTTGAACAGGACCCGAGGGAGTGGTGGGAAAAGACAAAACGGTGCCTCCTGAAGGTCCTCTTGACTTTTGATTCTTCCGGACACAAGAGAGCATCCATACGGGCCCTTTCGGTTACCTCAACCTCAGGAACGGTCGTTCCCGTGGATAGCGAGGGAAATCCCTTAATGAATGCCCTCATGTACAACGATTCCCGAGCTCAAGACGAGGCACATGTGGTGAACGAGATTGCCCAGGACTTTACGGAGCGCTTGGGGTACCGCTTTGACCCCTCCTTTGCCCTCTGCAAGGTTCTCTGGATAAAGCGGAATCTCCCGGAGATTTTCGAAAGGGCTTCCCTTTTCCTCCATCCCACTGATTACCTGATTGGGCATCTTACCGGAATCTGGGGAGTATCGGACATTTCGAACACCCTGAAGATGGGGTACGACCTCATGGAGCGCCGTTGGCCGTCGTTCATCGAGGAGAAGCTCGGAATTCCTCTTGAGAAGCTTCCAAGAGTCGTAAAAAGCGGTGAGGTGGTGGGGACACTGAAGACCTCCCTGGCAGAAGAGTGGGGTCTTTCGCCGGACCTTCTTGTTGTCGCAGGGGCGACCGATGGTACGGCAGCCTTTTACGCTTCAGGCGCCCAAAGGCCTGGGGATGTCTCCTCAACCCTTGGGACAACCCTTGTGGTGCGGAGCATTTCCGAGCGTCACGTCAAGGACCCCCTGGGGCGGGTGTACTGCCACCTGCATCCTGAGGGCTTCTGGCTTCCCGGAGGAGCTTCAAACACCGGTGGGGAATGCCTCACCTACTTTTTCCCCAACGAGGACCTTGCAAGCTGGGATGAAAAGGTGGCTACCTCTTCCCTTCCCTCGCCTCTTCTTGTGTACCCTCTAACCCGCAAGGGAGAACGCTTCCCCTTTGCCCATCCTCAAGCGGAGTTCTTCATGGTGGGAAAGAAAAAAGGAAATCTCGAATTCTACGCCGCCTGTCTTGAGGGCGTGGGGTATGTAGAGCGGTACGGCTTTGAGCTCCTTGAGGCACTGGGAGCAACACCGATACGGCGAGTTTTCGTTTCAGGAAGCGGGTCAAAGAGCCCTATTTGGAGGAAAATCCGGGCAAACATTCTCAACCTTCCC
>JACIZN010000069.1:3834-10342 GCA_014359405.1 Candidatus Caldatribacterium sp. | reverse complement strand
CCCTCCTCGGGAAGAAAGCGCAGATAGGCTTTCTCCCGTGGAGGAACACCGCTTCCGTCGGAGGCACGAGATCTGCAAGGATATTCCCCATAAAGTACGCCGGGATGTTCCGTGCCCGAAGGAACTGCGCAAAGGAATCGTCATCGGAAAGTACCACTCGGGCAAGACGCCGGAGCAGAAACAACCGAAAAGGAGACACAGGAAAGGAACGAAGCCCCAGGGGCAGCACAACGGTCACCTTCCGTCCCCCAAAGAGGACCACAAGGGAAAGGAGAAAGAGATTCTGCCCAATGAAAACCCGGCGCTCCCGAAAGCCCCGGCGCTCCCAGAGATCCCTGCAGAGCATAAGCCACCTCTTGTACGTCCTTTGAGGCCGGTTCTTCGAGACCTCAGCAAAGCCCAGAGCAGCGAAAACTCCCGGATGCTGCAGAGAAAGAAAGTAAATCTTACTTTTCCCGTAGAGCTCCTTCATCTTTTGCCGGAGCTCAAGGGCAATACGCTCTTCATCTTCTCCATCTGCAATGAGGAGGTAGCACCGCATAGGCGTCCCTTCCAGTCAATTATACCGTACGCAAATCCACAATTCGAACAGAAAGGGGATAACGTTTGACTTCTTCCCCCTTTCCCCGTACAATCCTGAAAAACACCCTGCAAAAGGAGTGACGCCTCTGGAGAAAAAAGTCATGCTCGGTAACGAAGCTTTTGCCCGCGGTGCCTATGAGGGAGGAGTGGAAGTTGCCGCCGGATACCCCGGGACTCCAAGTACGGAGATTCTCGAGTTTCTGAGTACCTACCGGGACGTTCACTCCCGCTGGTGTCCCAACGAAAAAGTAGCTTTTGAGGTCGCTGCCGGGGCAGCAATTGGGGGAAGAAGAGCCCTTGCCACCATGAAGCACGTGGGGCTCAACGTAGCAAGTGATGCTTTGATGACCTTAGCCTACACAGGGGTTAACGCAGGGTTTGTAGCCATTGTCGCCGATGATCCGGAGATGCACTCTTCGCAGAATGAACAGGACACGAGGAACTATGCTTTCTTTGCTAAGGTCCCTTGCCTTGAGCCCTCAAACCCTTCTGAGGCCCTTGAGTTCACCCGCTTAGCCTTTGCGATTTCCGAGCAATTCGACACCCCCGTTCTTGTGCGCTCCACCACCCGGGTCTCCCACAGCCGAGGCCTCGTGAAGCTTGGGGAACGAAAGCGAGTCGCCCCCAAGGAGTACCGGAAATGCGCCGAGAAATTCGTCATGATTCCTGCCTTTGCCCGGGAGCGGCGAAAAGTCCTTGAGGAACGCCTGCAAGCCTTAGAGGGCTTTGCGGAAGAGACGCCTCTGAACCGGGTGGAGCTTCGGAACCGGAGAATAGGCATTATCACCGGAGGAGTGCTCTACGCATACCTTCGGGAAATTGCTCCTGAGGTCTCGGTCCTGAAACTTGGAATGAGCTTCCCTCTCCCCAAAAGGAAAATCCAAGAATTTGCCTCTCAGGTTGAGGAGCTCTTCGTCCTTGAGGAACTCGACCCCATCTGGGAGCGGGAGATAAAAGCAATGGGAATAAAGGTCAAGGGGCGGGAGGTTTTCCCCGGCATTGGGGAAATTACTCCCGATGTGCTCATCGAGCGCCTTTTCCCCGAGAAAAAGCGCGACTTTGTCGATTTGAGCTCTCTCCTCATCCCCCGTCCACCAATTCTCTGCGCCGGATGCCCACATCGGGGAATTTTCAAGGTCCTGAGGGACATGAAGGCCGTCGTTTGCGGGGATATCGGATGCTACACGCTTTCCACCCTTCCACCCCTCTCGGCTATGGATACCTGCCTCTGCATGGGGGCATCCATTTCCATTGCCGAGGGCATAAAACTTGCCCACCCAGAACTCTTTGTGGTCGCCGCCCTGGGGGACTCGACTTTTATCCACGCCGGGATTCCACCCCTTATTGACGTCGTCTACAACAAAACCCCAATTGTCGTCCTTGTCCTTGACAACGGTACTACCGCAATGACCGGAGGACAGGACCATCCGGCAACGGGAAGAACCCTCATGGGGGAGGAAACACACCACCTGGATATTGCTCACCTTGCTCGGGCTGTTGGGGTTCCCTTCGTGGAAACCCTCAATGCGTACGACCCCAAAAAAATCCGTAGAACCCTCGAACAGGCGCGGGAGCTCTCTGAACCCGCCCTCCTTGTCATCCAGGGACCCTGCCAGCTCAAGAAGCCAAAACAATCCCTATCGCGCTTCCGTGTCCAAGAAGACCGCTGCCGAGGATGCTTCATCTGCGTGAGTGCCGGATGCCCGGCTCTCGTGAAAAACGAAAAGAAGGTCGCCATTGTTCATGAGCGGTGCAACGCCTGCGGGCTCTGCATGGAGCTCTGTCCCTTTGAAGCCATCGAGGAGGAAAAGGTATGAAAGGGAGCATTGTTCTTTCCGGTGTCGGAGGTATGGGAATTCTCAAAGCGAGCGAAGTTATCGCCCACCTTGTGGTTCAGGAAGGGTTCTCGGTATGCCAGTCGGAGGTTCACGGCATGGCGCAAAGGGGAGGAAGCGTGGTGACGCACCTGCGGTATGGAAAAGAAGTACATTCACCCCTTCTTTCCCGTGGTGAAGCCGACTTCATGATAGCCTTTGAGGAACTCGAAGCCCTCCGCTACCTCCCCTACCTCAAGCGGGGTGGAACGGTGGTTCTCAACCTTTTTGCTATGTGCCCTCCGGGGATTGACTCCTCCCGATACCCCAAAAATGTCCCGGAAGTCTTAGAAAACGAGGGATTCAAGGTCCTGACCATCCCGGCCACCGACATTGTCCTTTCCCTTGGGGACATCCGAATGACGAACTCGGTGCTCCTTGGGGCTCTGAGCCGTGTCTTTCCGATAGGTTCAGAGAGGTCCTGGGAAGAAGCTTTCAAAAAAGCCTTCCAGAAAAAGCATTTGGACCGTAACCTCGAGGCTTTCTGGAGGGGGAGAGGATGAAACGTATCGGATATGTGATCCTCGGCATTGGGCTTCTCCTTTGCCTTGGAACCGTGTACTCCTATAGCGTCTTCCGAAAACCGATTGAAGAGACCTTCCGAGTAGGAGCTACTCTCAGCGGACTTCCGTACATGCTGGCGCTCTTCTTCTACGCGCTCTTCATGCCTTTAGGAGGGAGGCTCCTCAGGAGGCTCTCTCCAAGAGTCGTAGCACTCCTTGGGAGTGTTGCGACGAGCACCGGATGGATTGGTGCGGGGCTTTCCCGATCGTACCTTGGTCTTGTGCTCTTCTACGGCGTCCTCTGCGGAGCAGGTGTTGGGATTGCCTATGGAGTCCCTCTTGCGGTCTCGGTGAGCTGGTTCCCCGAGAATCCCGGGCTTGCTCTGGGGAGTACAGTCGTTGGCTTTGGCCTCTCTCCCCTTGTGACCGCTCCTCTGGCCCGAAGATTTGTAGAAATGGCCGGGCCTCTTTTTGCCTTTCGTGTCCTTGGCTGGGTGTTCCTTGCCGCAACCGTGCCAATCTCTCTCCTTTTGCGTTTCCACGAATCAAAAAGCACAGGTTTCCAAAACACCGCCCCTTCCCCCCGCACGAATCTCTTGCGTCAGGGAAAGTTCTGGGCTCTCTGGACGAGCTTCTTCATCGGAACCTTCATCGACCTTTCCGCTATAAGCATTACCGGACCCATCGCCCAAGAGACCATTGGACTACCTTACCAGACTGCGGCTCTGAGTGTGTCCATCTTTGCCGTATTCAATGGTGTTGGGCGACCACTCTTTGGCTACCTCGTGGATCGAAAGGGTTTCAAAAGAGGAGCTTTCGTCTCGTACTCCTCCGTTGCCCTTGCCTCCCTCCTCTTTTTTGCCTATCCTCATTCTGTGACGTATGCCCTTGCTTTTGCCGTGCTTTGGATGAACCTTGGAGCCTGGCTTGCTATGGCTCCAACAACCACGTATGCTCTCTTCGGCCCAGAAACGTACGCCCAAAACTACGGAGTCGTTTTCACCGCTTACGGTGTAGGAGCTCTTGCAGGAACCTTTGTTTCAGGAGTCCTGCGGGACCTCACCGGAAGTTACCTCGGACTCTTCCCTTTTAATGCGCTACTTGCCGGGATAGGAATAGGCATTGTATCTATCCTCGAGCACCTCTCTCGAAGGGAGGAGGGCCCATGACTCTGAGCCTTCGCGCCTGGGCCGTTGTTTTTGCGGGGCTGGGCGTCAACCTGACTCTTGGATTCCTCTACGCCTGGGGCATCATTGCCTCGGCCCTCGTGAAAAACTTTGGCTGGAGCGCAACCCAAACGCAGATTCCTTACATGCTCGCCTCTATACTCTTTGCCCTCTCTATGATTCCCGCAGGTCGACTTCAGGACAAAAAGGGTCCACGCATGGCCCTCTGGCTCTCTGCGCTTCTTGCAGGAGTGAGCTTCCTTGGTGCCTCTTTCTACCTCACCGCTCTTGGCCTTGCGTTCTTCTTTGGCATTCTCTTTGGCTTAGCCATGGGCTTTGGGTATGCTGCACCGACCCCGGCAGCCGTCAAGTGGTTCCACCCCCAGCACCGAGGATTCATCTCAGGTATCGTCGTGAGCAGTTACGGCATCGCACCGGTGTACATCGCTCCTCTTGCCGAAACCATTATCAGACGCTACGGTATCCCCCATGCCTTTCTCATTTTTGGTTGCCTCTTTGCTGGAGCCGTTTTCGCCCTCTCCTTCCTCATCACCAATCCTCCCCCGTCCTGGACTCCTCTCACCCTTTCTTTCGGCAAAAGGCACGTCGTGCCAAGGACTTCAAAGGATTTCACTCCTAAAGAGATGGTGAAGACCAGAGCGTTCGTGCTCCTCTGGGTCCTCTTTCTCCTCGGCACCCTCGCAGGACTCCTCGTCATCGGGCAGATGCCCCGAATCGCCGAGGAAATCGCTGGTCTTGAGTACGGTTTTGTCCCAGTTGCTCTATACGCAGTAGCCAATTTCCTTGGCCGACTCAGCTTCGGGCCTCTGTCCGACCGTTGGGGAAGAGGCAAGACCCTGAGCTTTGTATTTTTCATTCAAACGGTAACCTTTTTCGCTTTCGAAAACCTCATAAACCCTGCTCTTCTCCTCATCGGGAAAAGCCTCGTTGGTTTCACCTTTGGAGGGATGCTCGCCATGTTCCCTGCTGCCTGCGCTGACTACTTTGGCCTCAGGAACCTCGGGGCAAACTATGGAATCCTCTTCACCGCCTGGGGGTGGGAGGCGTTATTGGTCCTCTCCTCGGGGGTCTGAGTCAGGACTTAACCGGAGGACACACGGTGAGCTTTTTCGTTTCAGGGTGTGCAAGTCTTTTGGGGGTTATTTTGAGCCTTCTCCTGAGGAGGGAGAAAGTTCATGGACAGTGAAGGCCTTGGAAAGTTTCTCGCCAGCTTTCTCTCTGGGAAAGTACGGGACTTTGTGCTCCTTGACCCTCGCGAAGTTGTTACCGGGGAATGGGTTCGCCTGAAGTGCCAGTACGGATGCGACGGTTTCAACCTCTGCCTCACCTGTCCCCCGTACAGTCCCAAGCCTTCCGAGACACGCAAAATCCTTGACTCGTACCACCTTGCCGTTCTCCTCTGGCAACCCGAGACCTGGCAGGATTTGCGAAGAACCTGCGCAGAGCTCGAGCGAGAACTCTTCCTTTCCGGGTACTACAAAGCCTTTGCTATGCCCTCTGGACCTTGTGAGCTCTGCGACCCTTGTCCCCGAACGTACCCTTGCCGCCATCCAGAACTCGCCCGTCCTTCCATGGAAGCCTGTGGCATCGATGTATACGCCACGGTACGTAAATTGGGCTTCCCCATCGAAGTCGTCCGCTCCTTTGAGTGCAGGGCGAACTACTACGGGCTTGTGCTTGTGGAGTGAAGATTTAGCCCTGTTGTTTTCTCTGCATTGTCTCGAGTTCTTGGCCCCTTGTAGCGGCAAGGAACAACTGGGAGAGGGAATCCTCAAGGGTACCGGGTTCGTTGCCTGGAAACCTGCACCTCGCAGATGAAGACCGTTTCCTGGTTATGCTATACTCAGAGAAAAACAGGAAGGAGGGGATTTCCGTGTCGCCCACGCAGTCTCCGCTTCTTCTGGCTCTTCTCAACACCGTTGGTTTCGTGGCCGTGGTTGTTGTTAACACCTTAGCAGTACGGCTTCCTCTGGCAGGGAAAACCACCGGTGAGCTTGCTGACCGATACCCCAATCTCTTTGTGCCGGCTGGAATCACCTTTTCGGTCGTATGGACTATTATTTACGCCCTTTTGGGGATGTTCGTCGTGTACGGGCTCATCCAATCGCTGAAGACGCCGACACAGGGCGTTTCCTTCCTGCAGAACATCGGATTCCTCTTTCTCCTCACCTGTATTGCCAACGTAGCCTGGGTTTTCTTCTGGCACTACGAGGTACTGCCGCTCTCCTTAGTCTGCATGCTTGTCCTTCTTGGAGCGCTGGGAGCAATTTACACAAGACTTGTTCCCATTCGAGGAGGGATGAGCGCATGGGAGAAATACCTTGTGCATCTGCCGATGAGCCTGTACTTTGGGTGGATTTCC
>JACIZN010000069.1:0-3824 GCA_014359405.1 Candidatus Caldatribacterium sp. | reverse complement strand
CACCACCCTCCTTGTGGCTTACAAATGGGGTCGACTCGGCCTGAGTGAAGAGTTCTGGACCATACTTGTCATGGGAATTGGAACCCTTCTTGCCCTCGTCATGCTCTTCGGACGAAGAGACCCCTTCTACGCCCTTGTCGTTGACTGGGCTATTTTAGGCATCCTTTTGAAACGCACGGCTGACACAACGGTCCGGGCCCAGGGAGTGGTACTTGCCGCAAGCGTCTTTCTCGTGCTCATCACCCTGTGCGTCATTGTCCAGTTCGCCCGGGGGAGGGTGTACTGAAGCGGTTATGCAAAAGGAATGAGTCCTGTGGAAAAGCAGCAAAAGCGCATTCTCATCCCCATGCTCGGATTAGGCGGCACCCACAGGATGGTAGCTTTCGCAGTCAAGGACGCCATAGAGGAAATTGCTCCTTCGCAGTACTGGATTGAGGTGGTGGATCTTGCAAGCGTGGCACAGGCAAAAAGAACAGAGCGTTTCCTCAAGCGTTCCTGGGATTTCGCCCTGTCCCATCCGGGCATAGCTTTAATCTTCAATCGGGCCATCGACAGCCTCTTTCCCCTCACCCACAGTCGGAATCTCCTCCGCTACCTCTTTCCCGATTTCACCCGCCGGGGTATAGAATACATCCGAGATTTTCGACCCGATTTCGTCTTTGCCACCCACTTTTTCTGTGGTACCCTTGCTGCCATGGCGCGGGAACGGTACAGCCTGCCATGTAAGGTTGTCGCCTTCATGACTGACCCATTCGTCGGCCACAGGATGTGGATTGACAACCGCTTAGACTTCATTGTGGCGAGTAACCCCATCGCTTCCTCCTATCTCCTCAAAAACGGAATGCCGAAGGAGAAAATCGTTACCCTCTCCTATCCTCTTCGAGCCCAATTTGCAAAAGGAATGACTGAAGAGGAGAAAGAGAAAGTGCGGAGGATGTATGGACTTGGCAGGGACAAGCTGACCCTTCTTTTCACTTCAGGCGAGCAGGGAATCGGCAAAACAAAAGACTATATCGAGGCGATATGTCACCGTAACTTGCCGGTCAACGTCATCGCAGTGTGTGGGAGAAACGAAAAACTCCATCGATTCTTGAGCAGCCTCCGCGAGGATGTGAATCTCAGGACAAACCTCATCGTCCTGGGCTATGTGGAGGAGATGCGTGCTCTTCTTGCCGTCGCAGACCTCTCCGTGTCTAAAGCCAGTCCAACCATTACCTTTGAGTCTCTGGCCTGCGGCTGTCCCCTCATTTTTACCCACTGGGTGTGCTTGAACGAGAGGGGCAACCTGGACTTTTGCCTCAAGGAAGGGGTCGGTTTCTATGCTCCTGACGTTTGCACCTTCCTCACCCTTCTCCAAAGGATCATGGAAGAACGGGAGCTCCTTGACCGCTGCCGCAGGAATATCGAGAGACTGAGGACCACACCGGTACTTGAGGGAATCGAAAAGGGGTCCTGGCGGGTGGCTCGATGGATTATTGAGCAACTTGAAACACCCTGTGCTACAGCTGGGGTGGTGGGTTGTGCAACTTAGGAAAAATTTCTTCTGGCGGCTCCTCATAAGGGACATCCGCTGTGACGGAGTCTTAGCACGGGACATCGACCCCATGCAAAGGCTGGAGCCCTTCATCTTTCCTACCCGGCACGAATCCGTCGTGTACTTCCGGGAGAGACTTGACGTCACCCATACCCTGGAATACCTGAGAGAGAAGAATGCCGGCAACCCTCCCCAAAAGGTAACCCTTTTCCACGTACTCCTTGCGGCGATTGTGCGGACCGCGGCCTTAAAGCCTAAACTCGGTCGGTTCGTCATAGGGAAGCGTATCTACGAACGGAACGAGATGCAAATTTCCTTCGTGGTGAAGAAGGAATTCACAGAGTCTTCCCGTGCGTTCGTGGTGAAGGAGACCTTTCTACCCACCGATACCCTCCTTGATGTGGTTGAACGGGTGGGAGCCTCTGTAGCGAGGGCTCGTGAGAAGGGCGATACCGAGAGCGAGCATCTCATTCGGCTTTTCTCCAGAATGCCCGGCTGGATGATCACCCTGGTTGCGGGGGTCTTACGTCTCCTCGACAACCTCGGCCTCTTGCCGACATCCATAGTGCGCGCGGACCCCTTCCATACCGGTGCGTTCGTGACGAATGTGGGGAGCATCGGAGTAGGGGCTCCCTACCACCACCTCTACGAATGGGGAACGGCCTCGGTCTTTGTGGCCCTGGGGAAGTACGCCGATGAGTGGGTGCTCAACGAGGAGGGCAAACCGGTGAAGAAAACCTTTGTGGAGGTTACCTTCACGGTGGATGAGCGTATCGCCGATGGATTCTACCTTGCCAGTGCTTTTCAGGTTTTCAAAAGGCTCATGGAGCAACCGGAAGAGTTAGAGAAACCTCTTGCCGCAGGAGCGGGTAAAGATGCATGAGAACCACAGCGAAAAGTCCATAGCTGAGCGGTTTTTGGATGCAGCCGAAAAGCACCCTGAACTAACTGCCCTTGAGTACTATGGGCGCCGAATTACCTACCGTGCGTTGAGCGAGAGAATCCGGAGATTCGCTTCCGCCTGGCAAAGGCTTGGGATTGCTCCAGGTGATCGGGTGATTCTCTGTCTCCCCAACGTTCCTGAGATGGTTATATCGCTCTACTCCCTCAACCTCATGGGGGCGGTGAGTTGCCTCGTGCATCCTCTCTCCACCGCTTCGGAAATGTCCTTTTACATCCAGGACACAGAGAGCAAGTGGCTCATCACCATGGATATTTTCTATCGGAACTTCAAGGAATGCGTTGAAGAGAGCGCGATCGCAAAAGTCGTACTGACGAACCCACTCGCAGAGCTCCCCTTTTCTCTCCGACTCCTTGCCCTTTTCCGAAAGAGGAAAGGCCATAAGGCTTTGCCCCTCAGGAATAACGATTTCCTGGTAAGCTGGGAGAATCTTGCGAGAGACCTTCCTCCACCTGTGGAACGGGCTTTTCACTATGCTCCTTGTGACCCTGCGCTCATTCTCTTCACCGGGGGCACCACCGGAACTCCAAAAGGGGTGCTCCTTACGAACGGAAACCTCAACGCCTTAGCCGACCAGGTACTCTCCCAGATTCGACCTTCTCCAGGCGAATCAGTACTCTGTATTCTGCCCTTCTTCCATGGATTCGGCCTGGGTGTGTGCCTCCATCCTGCGCTTTTGGGAGGCGGGTGCTGCATCCTTGTACCTCGCTTCAGCAAAGAAGAGTTCATCAAAGCTGTAGCCAAAAAGAAGCCAAATTACATTGCTGGTGTGCCCACCCATTTTGAAGCGCTGTTGAGTAGCAGAAAACTCGAGAGGCTCTCCTTCTCCTTCCTTAAGACCGCTGTCAGTGGAGGGGATAGAGTACCTCCCTCTCTCATCCACCGGTTCAACGACTTTATGAAGAACCACAAAAGCAACGTGACCCTCCGGGAAGGTTATGGCCTCACAGAGTGTGTCTCCGCCTGCTCAGTTATGCCCGAAAACTCCCAAAAAGCAGGGAGCATCGGACTACCTCTTCCGGGCAATCGCTTCAAAATCGTCCGTCCTCAGACAACGGAAGAAGTACCAAGAGGAGAAGAAGGAGAAATCTGCGTCAGTGGACCCACGGTGATGCTCGGCTACAATAACCGTCCCGATGAAACAGCACAGGTCCTTCGGCAACACGAGGACGGTCGCCTCTGGCTCCACACCGGAGATTTGGGCTTTATGGACGAGGATGGGTACGTGTACTTCACCGGCCGCCTCAAAAGAATCATCAAATGTTCAGGCTTTTCCGTCTATCCCTCCCGGGTGGAGAAGGTCATCGAAAGCCACCCTGCGGTTCTGCA
>JACIZN010000068.1 GCA_014359405.1 Candidatus Caldatribacterium sp. | reverse complement strand
ACAAGGAAATCTGCAACCTCTCTTTCTCGCTCACCTTGTACAGGGAGGGAAAGAAAGACGTTATTCTCCAAACCCACGAGGACTTTACTTCCCACTTCGGGCGCTCCCCAGGAATGGACAAGAACCTCAAAGGTTTTCGAGCGAACCCTTACTGTGCAGCGGGAAAGAGCACCCTCCCTTCTGGCTTCCACAAGCGTCCCCGCCAAGAGCCTGCCCACGAAGAGTTCGCGGGCCGGGAAAGTTGTTTCCACCACAAAGCCCTGGTTCAGAAAAATTGCCGCAACTTCCTCAGGACGAAGGGCAAGATCAGGAAGAAACCGTCGGAGCAGCTGGTACGAAACACGCATCTTTCTCTACCCCAGACCTTTGAAGGAACTCAAGAACGCCACATCATTCTCGAAGAACCAGCGAATATCAGGAATACCAAACTTCAGCATTGCGATGCGTTCAATACCCATCCCAAAAGCGAATCCCTGGACTTTTTCCGGATCGTACCCTGCGTTGCGAAAGACCTGGGGATGCACAAGACCCGCCCCCATAATTTCAAGCCAGCCTTTCTGCCCACAGGACCGACATCCTGCGCCCTGGCAGATGCCACACGATATATCCACTTCCGCACTCGGTTCGGTGAAGGGGAAATAGCTCGGGCGAAACCTTACCTTCCGATCGGCCCCAAAAAGGCGGCGGGCGAAAACCTCAATGGTCCCCTTGAGGTCTCCCATTGAAATCCCTGGAGCCACAACCAAGCCCTCAACTTGGTGGAACATGGGACTGTGGGTTGCATCGAAAGCATCCCGGCGGTAGCATTTCCCCGGCACCACAACCCGAAACGGAGGGGTGAGCTTTTGCATAACCCTTATCTGTGCAGGGGAGGTATGGGTCCGCAGAAGGAAAGTCTCTCCGAGGTAGAAGGAATCTTGCGCATCCCGAGCAGGATGGTCACGAGGAATGTTCAAGGCCTCAAAGTTGAAGAAATCAGTCTCAATCTCCGGTCCTTCCTCAACTCGAAATCCCAGAGAGCGAAAGATGGCGATGATTTCGTCCATGACAATACGAAGGGGATGAAAGGCCCCAAGAGGTTCCCTTCTTCCCGGAAGGCTAATGTCGGGAACATCTTTCTTTTTCTCCTCCTTAAGGAGCGCGGCTTCTTTCTCCTTGAGGAGTATCTCAATGGTTGCCTTCACCTCGTTGAGCCTTTTCCCCACAACCTTTCGCTCCTCAAGGGGGAGGCTCTTCAAGCGCTCGAGGAAAAAGGGAAATTTGCTCCTACGACCCGCGTATTTTCCCTTTACTCTGTTCAGCTCATCCCGCGTCGTAACCTGGGCAAGTTCCTGGGTGAAATCACGAAAGTACTGCTCTATCTCCTCAATCATCGCATCCACCTTAAGGGGAATCACAAATGCGCTTTGGCAATTTCGACAATTCTCTGGAAAGCTTCAGGATTTTCGATGGAGAGCTGGGCGAGATTCTTCCGGTTCACGAGAACACCCGCTTTTCTGAGCGCCCCCATGAACTGGCTGTAACTCAAGCCCTCGTTACGTACCGCCGCATTGATGCGGAGAATCCAGAGCCTCCGGAAATCCCTTTTCCGATTCCGCCGATCGCGATATGCATAGGCCAAGGACCGAATAACCTGCTCTTTTGCCCTCCGATAGGCTCGAGAGCGAGCGCCCCGGTACCCTTTGGCCATTTTCATAATTTTCTTCTTCCGTTCGCGAGACGCTACATTCGTCTTTACTCGTGCCATGGATATTCACCTCTTCATGCGTAGGGGAGTAAACTCTTAATCCTTTTGGCCTCTACAGGGGTGAGAATTACCGTTTTGCGGAGACGTCGTTTCCGCTTCCGCTCCTTGTGGGCAAGGAGGTGACTCTTTCCTGCCTGCGAACGCTTGATCTTTCCATGGGCTGTGATTTTGAAGCGTTTAGCTGCACCCCGATGGGTTTTCATCTTAGGCATGGCTTTCTATCCTCCTCACTTCTTCGGTGCTAAAGTAACGGTGAGTGAAGAACCTTCTCTTTTGATATCCTGTTCCACCCGTCCTACATCCTTGAGGTCCTCAATCATTCTCCGGAGAAGTTCCTGTCCCCGCTCCTGGAATGCCAACTCTCTTCCCCGGAAGCGAACAGTAACCTTCACTCGGTTTCCCTCTTGCAGAAAACGGAGAGCACTCCGGAGCTTCACCTGGTAATCATGCTCATCGATTTTGGGGCGCATATTGAGTTCCTTGAGCTCTGAAACCTTCTGCTTTTTACGGGAAAGTTTTGCCTTTTTCTCCTTCTCGTACCGGAACTTTCCGTAATCCATGATCTTGCACACTGGAGGGTTGGCATTGGGACCAACCTCAACCAGGTCAAGACCAGCTTCCTCTGCCATCTGCAGCGCCTTCTTTAGGGGAACAATCCCAATTTGTGTTCCCTCAGGGGAAATCAGCCGAACCTCACGCGCCCCGATTTGATGGTTCACCCGGTACCGTACCTCGATACGAATCGCCTCCCTGTGAGTCTTCGTAGACGGTAGAAAAAAATACCATATTCTCTATGCTCCGTCAACTCACTCCTCCAACCTCAAGCATCCCGGGAAATGACAGGCCACAAAGTGCCCCAGTTCCACTTCCCGAAACGGTGGCTCAACCTCGCTGCAAATGTCCTGAGCTTTGGGGCAACGGGTGTGGAAACGGCATCCCGAGGGAGGTCGAAGAGGACTCGGAACGTCCCCCCGCAGGATAATGCGAGTCCGCTTCACATCGGGATCAGGAACAGGAACCGCCGAAATGAGGGCCACAGAGTATGGATGAAGGGGACGGGTGAAGAATTCCCCTTTGGGGGCAAGCTCCACCACTTTTCCCAAGTACATGACGAGAATCCGATGGGAAATCTGCCGAACTACGGCAAGGTCGTGAGATATGAAAAGGTAGGTGAGGGAGTACTCTTTCTTAAGTTCTTGGAGGAGGTTCAAAACCTGGGCCCGCACGGAGACATCGAGAGAGGAAAGGGCCTCATCAGCAACCACAAGGCGTGGACGAAGGGCAATGGCCCGAGCGATACTGATACGTTGCCTTTGCCCTCCCGAGAACTCATGAGGAAAACGCCGGATGTAATCCCGGGAAAGGCCGACTCGTTCAAGAAGCCCCGCCACCTCTTCCTGCATTCTTTCTCGGGGAACGACACGATGCACCCTGAGCCCTTCTTCGAGAATGGCCTGAACCGTCATACGAGGATTGAGGGAACTGAAGGGATCCTGAAAAATCATCTGCATGTCTTTTCGAATCTGCCGCAACCTCGAAGTGGGAAGCCTCGTGATATCCTGCCCGTCAAAAACGATGCGCCCCCCAGTGGGCTCAAGGAGCCTGAGAATGGTCATCCCCAGGGTACTTTTGCCGCATCCCGACTCTCCCACAATTCCCAGGGTTTCCCCCGAAAATACCTCAAAACTCACTCCATCAACTGCTCTAACCCATCCTACAACCTTCTTGAAGACCCCTGCCCGGAGAGGAAAGTACTTCTTCAGATTCTCGACGCGAAGGAGAACTTCACCGCTTCCCATAGGCTACCTCGGCGAAAGAGGCAACGTGGTGACAGTACACAACGTGCCCGTTACCAAGAGAGATTTCTGGAGGCTCAGCAAGACAGGCTTCATCTTCAAGGAAACAACGGCCCCGGAATCGGCAGCCCTCGGGGAAATGGAGAGGATCCGGTACAAAGCCAGGAATGGTTTCGAGGGTTTCCTGCTCAATATCAAGGCGAGGAATAGAACGCAAAAGCCCAAGGGTATACGGGTGGCGGCAGTGTTTGAAAATATCGTATTTCGATCCCCGTTCGACCACCTTTCCTGCGTACATAACCACAACCTCATCCGCCATATCGGCAACAATGCCGAGGTCATGGGTGATGAGAAGAATAGCCATACCGATTTGGCGCTGGAGATCCCGAAGAAGCGCTAAAATCTGCGCCTGAATAGTAACGTCAAGAGAGGTTGTGGGTTCGTCAGCGATGAGGAGTTTCGGGCGACAGGAAAGCGCCATGGCTATCATGGCTCGTTGCTTCATACCCCCTGAGAGCTCATGGGGATATTCATTGAGGCGCTTCTTCGGTTCGGGAATTCCCACAAGACGGAGCATCTCCTCCGCCAGAGCACGGGCCCTCTCTCGAGAGACCGACTGATGCAGGAGAATAGCCTCCATGATTTGCTCTCCCACCGTGTACACCGGATTGAGGGCTGCAGAAGGCTCCTGGAAAATAATGGCAATGTCCTTGCCTCGCACTTTCTGCATTTCCTTCTCCGGAAGGGTGAGGAGATTTTTCCCTTCAAAGAGCACCTCACCCCCTGCAATTCGACCGTTAGCCTCAACAAGACGCAGAATCGCAAGAGATGTCACGCTCTTACCACATCCAGACTCCCCCACCAGGGCAACAGTCTTCCCATGGGGAACAGAAAAGCTCACCCCGTCAACAGCTTTGAGCTCTTGACCCTCGTCGTTTCGGAAGTACACACGGAGATTCCGAACCTCAAGGAGCATGAGAGATCACCACCGGAGACGGGGGTCAAAGGCATCGCGCAGGGCGTCACCAAGGAGATTCCAGGCAAGGACGAAAAGCACCATGGCCACCCCGGGGAAAGTAATCATGTACCAGTACTTGAACGTTGCCCCGTATCCCCCGAGCATCCAATTCCTGGCATAGTTGAGGAGCGCACCCCAGTCAGCGTACCCCTGGGGTGCTCCAAGGCCAAGGAAACTCAGAGCCGCCGCAGTAATTACCAGAGACCCCATACGCATGGAAGCTTGAATGAGCACCGGAAAAATGGCGTTAGGGAGAACGTGACGGAGAATGACAACAAAGTCACTCACCCCAAGAGATTTCGCCGCCAGGACAAACTGTTCCTCCTTGACCTGGAGAATGTTTCCCCGGATGAGTCGGGCAGGGTACATCCAGCTAAAGACAATAAGGGCAATCATCACTTTATCAAGGCCGGTTCCAAGCACAGTGGTGAGCACCATGGCAGCAACGAGAAAGGGAATGGCCATGAAAATATCAGTTACCCGCATGAGCACCTCATCGAGAAGTTTCCCAAAATACCCTGCCAGGGACCCCACGAAAAGGCCGATAGCCGTTGAGGCAAGGGTCACGATGATACCGATTCGAAAAGCCGTGCGCGTCCCCCACACGACACCATAGAAGATATCCCTTTTCCCAGCAATGCCGAAAGGATGCTCCCGAGAAGGTGGAATAGGATCAGCACTCCAGGTCACGACAGGCATGAAGTATGGGTCCCGTCCAGGTTTTGGGGGAGCAAGAAAGGGGGCCGAAACGGCCACAAAGGCGAAAAGTCCAAGGAGAGCAACCCCCAAAATCCCGGAAGCGTTTGAGAAGAATCGCCGCAACGCCTTCCTCGTTTCCTCTCGCATCACTCAAGCCTCACCCGAGGATCGATGAATGCATAGGAGAGATCGACACAGAGATTTCCGATAACGAGGATGAGCCCGAAAAAGAGGGTCCCACCCATGATGGAGGCATAGTCAAGCTGCTCGGCGGCGAGGGCAATGAAGCTCCCAAGACCCGTCCGGTTGAAAACCGTCTCCACGATGACAGTCCCGGCCAAAAGGCCGATGACGGTTTGCCCGCTCACCGTAGCCACAGGAATCAGCGCATTTCGCTTGGCATGCTTGTGAATGACTACACGCTCGTCAAGCCCCTTTGCACGGGCTGTTCGGACGTACTCTTTCCGGAGCACCTCAAGCATAGAGGAACGGGTAATCCGAAGGAGAAAGGCAAATTCCACGTACGTTAGGGTGAGTACCGGACCGGCAAGATGGCGCAAAGCGTCAAGAAAGATATCAAACCGCCCATTCAAAAGGGCATCAAGGGTGAGCATGCCCGTGAAACTTCGAAAGTACGGGGACTTAACGATTTCCTCTGCCCAGACGCTCAAGTTTCCCGGCGGAAACCATCCAAGGGTCCCATAGAAAACGAGGAGCACAAAGAGCCCAAAAACAAAATCAGGAAATGACCATCCCACCACTGCAAAAATTCGCAACCCGTGATCCAGGGGTTTGTTGTGGTGGAGTGCCGCAAGAACTCCAAGGTTCGTTCCCAGAAGGATGATAGGAATGGCAGCAAAGAGGGTGAGTTCCAGAGTGTATGGAAAACGCTTGAGAATTGCCGAGAGCACCGGCTCTTTCCCCACGTAGGACCATCCAAGGTTTCCCTGGAAAAGGTTTTTCAACCACCGACCGTACTGGATGATAAGGGGGTCATTGAGCCCATAGAGTTCCACGAGCCTATCCACGTCAACTCCCTTCAATCGCTCGGGACTGTTGATAAAGGTAGCCAGACGCTGGTACGGTCCGAGAAGACCAATCATGAGGAAAAGGAGAAGAGAAATACCAAAAAGAGTCAGAGGAAGAAAAAGCAGACGCCGAAGAATGTAGAAAATCATGATTTTCGACCAGGCTCCAGGAGAGCTATAGCCCCCTGGAGCCCAAGTACACTACCACCTCACTCCTCTTTCCAGATACCGTCGTAGTTAGCTTCTCCAGGACGCATGGGGTTGAACATCCAGCCCTTAACCCAGCTCCGCATGACGTAAACTTCCTCCGGCTGGTAGAGCGGTATCCCCAAGGCATTCTCATAGGCAATCTTTTGAATTTCCTCGTAGAGTGCCTGCCGCTTACCGGGATCGGTTTCTTCAATCGCCTGCTCAATGAGCGCATCCAGGTTCTCCTGGGCAAACTTTCGGAACAATTCTCCCTGGGTTGTTCCGTATGCACCGTTACTGTGGTAGTAGGTGAAGATGAAGTTGTGGGGGTCCGGATAGTCAGCAAGCCATCCAATGATGAAGGCCGGGAGCTGCCTCTGCCGGTACGCATCGAGGTACGTTGGCCACTGGACTCCTTGGACCTCGATCTTGAACTTCGGGTTCAGGGATTCGATGTGCTCTTTGAGCATTTCACAAGCCGTCTGGCGCGCTTCATTTCCTGTGTTGTAGAGGAGCGTCAGCTTGAATCCCTTCTCCCAAACCTCTCCATTCCAGGCTTTCTGGAACTCTTCTTTTGCCTTTTCGAGATCAAAGGGATACATGGGGAGATTCTCGTTAAAGCCAAGAAGCCCTCTTGGAATGACAGAAGGCACGCGATGCCCGTATCCTTTAAGGACTTGCTCTATAAAGGTATCGTAGTCGAAAGCGTACGAGAAGGCCTTTCGCACATGTACGTCGCTGAAAAAGTCTGGAGGAATACCCTCGCCATCGAGTTTTCCGCTGCCGAGGTATTTACTGTCCTTTGCCACACTCCAGTTAAAATGCAAGGCAGTAATGGTGAGCCGGGAACCTTCCCGAATGACAACTCCCGGTAAGTCTTTCACCTGGTCGAGGTACTGGAGTGGGGTCGTAATCTGGTCTGCATCTCCTTTCTCGAGCATGGAACGCCGGGTGCTCCACTCATCGACACCCCAGATAATCACTTTGGCAAGCTTCGGCTTCTCTCCCCAGTACTCATCGTTCCGGACCAGAGTCACCTTCTGCTGGGTTCTGTCCCACTCAAGGAGCTTGAAGGGGCCAGTACCAATGGCCTTTTCGTAGAGAGGGCTTTTTTCCTTTTTCCAGTTGTGGTACTTCCACCATCCATCCGCCTGTCCATCCCAAAGGCCAAGGGAGATGCAAGTCTCCTTATCAAGGATGGCACTCCAGCTTGAGTTCTGGGCAAGAATGCTCAGGAATGGCGCAAAGGGCCGAACAAGGTGGAAAACTACGTTATCCCCCTCTACCTCGACAGCCGGGTCGATGTACGTGTTGTAGAAGTCGATGAGCTTCTGTCGGTACTCTTCGCTCTTCAGATTCCCTTCCTCATCAACCATATCGCTCCACGCAATTCCTACCTTGTCCTGAACAAAATCCTCAAGGGTTCCGTATCCAAAGAGTGCCTCTATGAGCATCCACATAGGTCCTGCATAAGGGTCAAAAAGAATGCCCCGCTCGAAACTGTACTCAACGTCTTCAGGAGTCAAATCGTTACCGTTGTGGAATTTGACCCCTTTCCGGATAGGGAAGACATACGTCTTCCCACCATCCCGGATAAGGCCATTCTCCACGGTGGGAACTTCCGTTGCCAGGCGAGGGACGAATTCCGTAACGCTTTCTCCCTTGTACGCAATGAGGTTCTCATACACGGCGCCAATAACATCGCCACTTGCCGTATCGTACGCGTAATGAGGGTCGAGAGTGTCCGGCTCCCCGATAGAGAGGTAGATATAGGTATCGGGATTCTTGACCTCCGAGAACGCGAACGGCACGCACAAAAACACAAGGAGCACAAAGCTCAGGGTAAAAAGAAATCTTTTCATGGTGCACCTCCTCACTTCAAGCGCTTCAGACGAGGGTTGGGTATGAGACCCGGAATTCGCCCTCTCTTAGCCACGTTTTGTCCGGCCACTTCCTTAATGTCCATGGTCATGTCAATGGGAGGGAAACTGCTGATGTAGCTCCCTACTCCAAAAACATCTGCCTTATCCCGCAAAAGGGCGATTTTCTCGGGATTCAACCCCCCTGAGACAACGATTTTCACATGGGCAAAACCTGCCTGCCGCAACCGTTCCCGAACTTCTTCCACGAGTGCTGGAGTCACCCCTCCCCGCTCGTCAGGCGTATCCAACCGAACTCCAGAAAGCCTCTCCCCCAGAACCTTGGCTACCCGAAGAGACTCCTCAGCTTCGTCCTTAAAGGTATCAACGAGGATAATGCGTGGGTACTGTGGTGGAACAATCTCCTCAAAGGCCTTGGCAGTGATCACCGTATCGCCTACGATGAGGATAACCGCATGAGGAATAGTTCCTCCCGGTTCCTTGCCGAAGAGTTTCGCTCCGAGAATACATGCTGCACCATCCACGCCGCCAACAAGAGCCGCTCGCTCAAGAACCGGGGCCACTGCAGGATGCACATGGCGGGCACCAAAACAGATGACCGTTTTGTCCCCTGCTGCTTTTTTGCACTCCCGGGCGGCCGTGGCCCAGCCGGAGCTGTGGGCCAGTATCCCAAGAAGTGGCGTTTCAAAAATCCCGAATTCCGAATACGGTCCTCGAATACGCATGACCACCTCCTTTGCCGAAAACTCCTCCCCCTCCTCAAGACCCCATACCTCGACATTGCTCTCAGCAAGAAGGTTGAGGACTTCCGAAACACCGCAGAGAACACCAGCACGGCGAGGAAAAACTTCCGCGGTCACAATTGTGTCGGCAAGCCTCAAATGGCGAAGGATTTCCTGAGCGGTAACGAAGTAAACATCCGTCGTGTACCCTTTCTGGATTTCCTCGTGCGTGGCTGAATAGAAGCGTCTCCCCTTCCCCGGGGAGAAAGCTGCTACCTCCTCAAGAGAGGTAATCCACGGCCGCTGCATCACCAATCCCCCTACCGAGCAAGGAGGAGGGAAAAGGCAAGAGACAAAACCATGAGTGCCACCCCAAGGACAACGGTGAGTTTGCTGAGTATTGGGAGGGCTTTAAACTTAGCACTCCGGTCTGCTCGAGTCATGCCTCCGAAAATCCCTCCACCAACGCCGGACTTTCGAGGCTGCAGCACAACCACAAGAATGAGGAGCACCGAAATCACAATCTGAACAACCATCCACGCTTCCATACTCAAACCCCTTTACTCTTCTCAAGGAATGCTCGTTCCGTTTCCTCTACAATCGCCAGAAATTTCGAAGGGTCGAGACTCGCCCCGCCCACAAGTGTCCCGTCGATGTTCTTCTGGACCACGAAGGAAAAGACGTTATCCGGGGTCACACTGCCTCCGTAGAGAATACGGATGCTTTCAGCCGTACTCGGGTTGAAGTAGCGGGCAAGTTCTTCCCGTATGAACCGGATGACCTCCTCAGCATCCTGGGGAGTTGCCGCTCTTCCAGTCCCAATAGCCCACACCGGTTCATAGGCAATAACAAGGGCGTGGGCTCTCTCAGGAGAGAGATGTTCAATCCCTTTGAGGAGCTGCTCCTGAACGACTTCGTAGGTTTTCCCTCTCTCCCGCTCCTCAAGCGTCTCCCCTACGCAGAGAATCGGGGAAATTCCCCACACAGATAGTGTCCTCACTTTGAGACCAACCTCTTCAGAAGTTTCGCGGAAGATGTGTCGCCGCTCCGAATGCCCAACAATCACGTACCGACACCCAAATTCCTGGAGCATGCGTACCGAAACTTCACCTGTAAAGGCCCCCTGGGGCTCCCAGTGAACATTCTGGGCCCCAAGCTGCACCTGGGTACCTCGGAAGCGGTTGCACAGGACCGGAAGGGCAGTGAATGGGGGACAAATCACAACTTCAAGACCACGGTACATCCGCATCCGCGGAAGGAAGGCCACGGCGTACGCCGAGGCCTCCTCCGCAGTCT
>JACIZN010000067.1 GCA_014359405.1 Candidatus Caldatribacterium sp. | reverse complement strand
TAACCCAGTGAGCTGTTACGCACTCTTTAAAGGATGGCTGCTTCTAAGCCAACCTCCTGGCTATCTCAGCGACCCCACATCCTTTACCACTTAGCCTGCATTAGAGACCTTAGCTGGCGGTCTGGGCTGTTCCCCTCTCGACCATGGAGCTTATCCCCCACGGTCTGACTCCCGTGCTCAGGAATGGTGGTATTCGGAGTTTGGTTGAGTATGAGAGCCACGAGGACCCTCATCTCATCCAGTGCTCTACCCCCACCATCCATGCACGAGGCTAGCCCTAAAGCTATTTCGGGGAGAACCAGCTATCGCCGGGTTTGATTGGCCTTTCACCCCTACCCGAAGCTCATCGCCCCACTTTTCAACGTAGGTGCGTGCGGGCCTCCATGCACGGTTAAGTGCACTTCACCCTGGCCTCGGGTAGATCACCCGGTTTCGGGTCTACTTAGAGCAACTTGACGCCCGGTTAGGACTCGCTTTCGCTACGGCTCCGGGGCTTAATACCCCTTAACCTTGCTGCTCCAAGTAACTCACCGGCCCATTATGCAAAAGGTACGCGGTCACCCTTCCCGAAAAATTAATTTCCGGGAATGGGCTCCCACAGCTTGTAGGAGTAGGATTTCAGGCTCTATTTCACTCCCCTTTCGGGGTTCTTTTCACCTTTCCCTCACGGTACTTGTTCACTATCGGTCACCGGGGAATATTTAGCCTTGGGAGGTGATCCTCCCGGCTTCCCACCGGATTCCTCGTGTCCGATGGTACTCAGGTCTGATCCGCGGAAAGTTTTCCTCTATTTCGGGTACGGGGCTATTACCCTCTCTGGCAGGCCTTTCCAGTGCCTTTCCCCTATAGAGAAAAACTTTCCTCCCTCACCGCAGCTCGGGAAGAATCAGACCTGCAACCCCAGATGGGCAACGCCTGCGGGCTTTAACACCCACCTGGTTTGGGCTGTTCCCCTTTCGCTCGCCGCTACTCAGGGAATCGCTGTTGCTTTCTTTTCCTCGGGGTACTAAGATGTTTCAATTCCCCCGGTTCGCCCCTGCACCCTATGTGTTCAGATGCAGGTGATGCGGTATTACCCGCACCAGGTTACCCCATTCGGAGATCCCCGGATCACAGCCTGCTAGGCGGCTCCCCGGGGCTTATCGCAGCCTGCCACGTCCTTCATCGCTTCCCGGTGCCGAGGCATCCATCCTACTCCCTTAGTAGTTAGATGCTAAGGCGGCAACCTATCACCATGCAGTTGTCAAAGAGCAAATATTCCAAATTTATGGTGGGCTCACCTGGACTTGAACCAGGAACCTCTGCCTTATCAGGACAGCGCTCTAACCCGTTGAGCTATGAGCCCATTTATGATAAGGCAGAGCAGGCAAAGTTTGATTTGACTCTTGAAAGGAGGTGATCCAGCCGCACCTTCCGGTACGGCTGCCTTGTTACGACTTCACCCCCCTTGCCAAGCACACCTTCAACACCCTCCCTCCGACCAGAGGTCGGTTGGTTGGATGTCTTCGGGTGCACTCAACTCGGGTGATGTGACGGGCGGTGTGTACAAGGGCTGAGAACGTATTCACCGCGGCGTGGCTGATCCGCGATTACTAGCAATTCCGGCTTCATGCAGGCGAATTGCAGCCTGCAATCCGAACTGAGGCTGGTTTTTAGGGATTTGCTTCCCCTCGCGGGGTCGCATCCCGTTGTCCCAGCCATTGTAGCGCGTGTGTAGCCCAGGGCATAAGGGGCGTGATGACTTGACGTCATCCCCTCCTTCCTCCGCTTTAAGGCGGCAGTCCCCTTAGAGTGCCCGGCATTACCCGCTGGCAACTAAGGGCAGGGGTTGCGCTCGTTAAGGGACTTAACCCAACACCTCACGGCACGAGCTGACGACAGCCATGCACCACCTGTGCTGGCTTCCTGGCCGAAGCCAGGATCGCAAGCCCTTTCGGGCCGCTACTACCAGCATGTCAAGCCCTGGTAAGGTTCTTCGCTTTGCATCGAATTGAACCACGCGCTCCACTGCTTGTTCAGCCCCCCGTCAATTCTTTTGAGTTTCAGCCTTGCGACCGTACTCCCCAGGCGGGGTACTTAACGCGTTAGCTTCGGCACGGAGGGTAATGCTCCCCCCACACCTAGTACCCATCGTTTACGGCTAGGACTACCGGGGTATCTAATCCCGATCGCTCCCCTAGCTTTCGTGCCTCAGCGTCAGGAACAGGCTAGGAGGCCGCCTTCGCCACTGGCGTTCCCCTGGGTATCTACGCATTTCACCGCTACTCCCAGAGTTCCGCCTCCCTCTCCTGTCCTCTAGCCACGCAGTCTCACAGGCAATCCCTACCTTGGAAGCAGGGCTTTCACCTGTGACTTGCGTAGCCGCCTACGCACGCTTTACGCCCAGTGATTCCGAACAACGCTCGCCCCCTACGTATTACCGCGGCTGCTGGCACGTAGTTGGCCGGGGCTTCCTCTGGAGGTACCGTCACCTGCCAAAGGCAGGCATCGTCCCTCCTGACAGGGGTTTACGACCCGAAGGCCTTCATCCCCCACGCGGCGTCGCTGGGTCAGGCTTTCGCCCATTGCCCAAGATCCCTCACTGCTGCCTCCCGTAGGAGTCTGGGCCGTGTCTCAGTCCCAGTGTGGCCGGTCACCCTCTCAGGCCGGCTACCCGTCATCGCCTTGGTAGGCCATTACCCCACCAACTAGCTGATGGGACGCGAGCCCCTCTTGAGGCGCCAGCATGCGAAGCAGAGGCCAGCTTTCCTCCCCTGGTCCTACACGACCGGGGAGTATATGGGGTATTAGCCCCCCTTTCGAGGGGTTATCCCCCTCCTCAAGGCAGGTTACTCACGTGTTACTCACCCGTTCGCCACTCAGCCTTCCCTCCTTCTTACGAAGTCGGGAAGCTGCGTACGACTTGCATGTGTTAGGCACGCCGCCAGCGTTCGTCCTGAGCCAGGATCAAACCCTCCATGACAAACCTTTAAGTCCTCATAGAGGACTTGATTTCCTGGTTGTGTACTACCTTCAGGAAGTAGGCGGAATATTCACTTTTCAAGGTGCGCCCTCTCTTTCCTCGGTTGCCCGAGGCAAGAGATAATTTAGCACAGGGGTTTGGAATTGTCAACAAGGGAAGGAGGGCTTTCCGCCATTTTTCTCCGTCCAAACGGGCACGACAAAGCCCACATCTTTGAGCTCGAGACCCTCGTAAAGGTCCACTCCTTCGTAATCCACCCTGAGGAGGTAGAGACCCTGAGGTGGAAGGGCAAAGCGGCGGTACGCGGTATACGAAGGATGGGAGAGCATGTACTCAAGCTCGGCAAGTGTTCTTTTTCCCTCCCCAAGGAGCAAGAGCTCCCCAAAAATCATGCGCGCCATGTGGTGGAGAAACCCAGAGGCTTCAATGCGCAAAAGAACGAGGGGGTTATTTTGAGAGCAAACCTCAAGGGAAAATACAGTCCGAACCGAAGAGCGAGGCGAAGGGGAGCTGAAGGAAGCAAAGTCATGGGAACCGACGAAAAGCTTTGCTCCTTCCCGGACGAGGTCCCAGTCAACACTTCTTCCAAGAGGGTACACATACCTCCTGAGAAAAACAGGACACGATCCACACCATACGGCGTACACGTACTGTTTTTTCTTTGCAGATTTACGAGGATGGAACTCGAGTGGAACCTCCCGAACCCGGACAACGCGCATATCCTCAGGAAGAAGGGCCTGGAGCGCTCGTTTGAGTTTTATGCAGTCAAAAGACCGCTCAGTCGTAAAGGTGACAACCTGTCCTAAGGCGTGTACTCCCGCATCGGTTCTCCCTGAAGCCACGGTAACCACCGGATGGTCAAGGAGAGAAGAGAGGGTTTCTTCAAGAACACCCTGGACGGTTACACGGTCTTTCTGGCGCTGCCACCCCGCGTAGTTTGTCCCATCGTACTCGAGAAGGAGCGCAATGTTCCGCAAAACCGCTCACCGAACAATCCAAGAAATCCCTAAGGAGAGAACAAAAACCGAGAACGCACTGCAGAGGAAGATGTAATCCCAGGGTTGAAACTTCAAGACCTTAAGGCGCGTTCGCCCAACTCCACCCCGGTAGCAACGGGATTCCATGGCCACAGCAAGGTCTTCAGCCCGTCGGAAAGCACTGACGAAAAGGGGAACAAGGAGAGGCACGAGTCCCCGTATCCGCTTCATGAGGCCGCCCGACTCAAAATCAGCCCCCCGAGCCATTTGAGCCTTCATGATTCGGTCTGCTTCCTCAAGGAGCGTAGGGATGAAACGAAGTGCAATGGTCATCATCATGGCAAGCTCATGAGCCGGAAATCCCCATCTCTTCAGAGGACTCAAAAGGCCCTCCATGCCGTCCGTGAGCTCTATGGGGGAAGTCGTCAAGGTGAGAAGGGTTGTGACAACAACAAGGAGTACAAGGCGCACAATGATGAAAAGTCCTTTTACAAAACCCTCAAGGGATACCCTGAGGAAACCAAAAAGCAGCGTACCATCAGGAGTAAAGAACACATGCAGGCAAAGGGTGAAAAGAAGGAGAATCCAGAGGGGACGAAGACCTCTGAAGAGGTATCGAAGGGAGAGACGGGCAACAAAGGTGAGAGAGAGGAGAAAAACCCCAAGGATGAAAAAAGAGGTCCAGGATTGCACAAGGAAAAGCGTCACAATACCAAAGGCCACAAAGAGGAGTTTGCTCCTTGGGTCCAACCGATGCACTACGGAATCAAGAGGGACGTACTGTCCGATAATTACGCTTCGACCGAACATGGGCGCTTCCTGGTGAGGACTTTTTCCTTCACCTCAAGGTAGAAGTCGAAAGGCACAAGGGGCGGGTGGACGGCAAAACCCCTCTTTCTGAGAAGGAACGCAGCACGCAGAAGCGGTGAAGGAACGATGCCGCACCGTCGCATCCTTTCCTCATCGGCAAAAAATTCCCGCACGGGGCCATCAAAGACGACACAACCTCTCTCGAGAACCACAACTCGTTCTGCGATACGCGCCACATCCTCAACGTTATGGGAAACAAGGACAATCGTCAATCCCCATTGCTTGCGGAGCTCCCAGAGCCGCTCAAGGAGCATCGTTCTTCCCTGGGGATCAAGACCAGCCGTTGGCTCATCGAGAACAAGGACCTCGGGTTTCATGGAGAGAATGCTAGCAATGGCTACCCGGCGCATCTGTCCCCCCGAGAGCTCAAAAGGGCTTTTATCCTTAAGGGCATCGTAATCAAGGCCCACAGCTGCCATTGCCCAGCGCACGCGAGCCTCAAGCTCCTCCCCCTCCACTCCCATGTTGCGAGGCGCAAAGGCAATTTCCCGAAAGACGGTCTCCTCGAACATCTGATCCTCAGGGTACTGGAAGACGAGCCCAACTTTACGACGTATCTCCCGAAGGGCTACACCTTTGACCCTCGTGTCCACCCCGTCGACGATAACCCGTCCCTCCTGAGGAATGAGGAGGCCGTTGAGGTGCTGCACAAGGGTGGATTTTCCACACCCAGTTCGTCCAAGAATAGCGACACTCTCACCACGTTCGATGGTGAGAGAAACATTGCGAAGGGCTTGCACCGCAAAGGGTGTACCGGAAAGGTAGGTGAAAGAGATATTCTCTACGAGTATGAGCACAGGGCATCCACCAGTTCGTCTGGAGAGAGGGGGAGTGCCTTGAAAAGGTCGGGGTAATCCTTCCACAGAAGAAGCGCCACATCCACAATCTGGGGAAGCTCAAGACCCCATCGCTCGATATCTTTCCCCACGAGGAACACTTCACGAGGATGTCCCTCGGCAACTATTCTCCCTTCGTCGATAACGAGCACCCGATCCGCGAGCAAAGCCTCCTCCACGTTGTGGGTAATATGGAGGATACCCACTTCTTGTCGGAGCTCCTGCAAAAGCTCAAGCAGCTCCTGCCTGCCCTCGGGATCAAGCATTGCCGTAGCCTCATCAAGAACGAGGTACTTTGGGCGCATGGCCAAAACCCCAGCAATGGCCACTCGCTGCTTCTGACCACCAGAAAGGGTATGGGGTTCGCGCTTCTTGTACTCGGCCATTCCTACTCTCTCGAGAGCTTCGTCGACTCTTTTTCGGATTTCCTCGGGGGGAAGTCCTAAGTTCTCAGGACCAAAGGCAACATCCTCTTCAACCGTCGTCGCTACGAGCTGATTATCAGGGTTTTGGAAAACAAGACCGACTCTCCTTCGAATTTCCCAAAGGACCGATGGATCCTTAGTGTCCATTCCATCGACAAAAACGAAACCCCTTTTAGGGAGGAGAAGTCCGTTGCAGTGTTTGGCAAGGGTTGACTTCCCGGAACCGTTGCGCCCTAAAAGAACAACAAACTCCCCCTCACGAAGGACACAGGAAATCCCCCGGAGCACAGACGTAGCTTCGGTCTCTTCTTCATCCCCATACCAGAAATGGACGTTTTCAAAGGAAATCATGACGGCTCATTCTACAATCTCAACAAGAACGAGAGGGGCTCCGTCTCCAACGCGAAAGCCGGTCTTAACGAGGCGGCAGTACCCGCCTTTTCGCTCTCGCAGGCGAGGCACAATACTCCGCAAAAGAGTCTTAAAGGCTTCCTTGTCTCGAACCCAGGAGACAACCTGGCGCATCGAGGCGTTATCCCCCTTGATGGCCAGAGAGACAACCCGCTCGAAGTACCTTTTGAGAACTTTTCCTTTCGCTTCGGTCGTTTCAATCTTGCCGCTTTTTATAAGGGAGACGAGCATATTGGCCAGCATGCTCTCCTTGTGGGAGGTCGTTCTCCCAAGCTTTTCGGTTCTCTTGCGGTGCCTCATCTTCAGTCACTCCCTATTTCCCTCGTTTCTCCTACTCGGTACCCGAGTTTCTCAAGCTTTCCTATAATCTCCTCGTACGTCTTCTGACCGAGGTTCTTAATCTTCTTCAAATCCTCCGGACGATTCTGCACGATTTCGAGAAGCTCTCGAACCGTGTTGATGCGAGCTCGCTTCAGGCAATTGTACGCCCGCACCGAGAGCTCGAGTTCCTCAATGGTCATCTCCCGTTCTTCTCGAGAGGCTGCCTCTTCCCCAGACACCCTCTCGGTGACCGGCTCTCCAATACGTTCCTTGAGGAGCTGCAAGAGGTGAGAGAACTCATCGACCAGGAGCTCCAGGGCTCTCCGGAAAGCGTACTGGGGTGTAATGGCTCCATTGGTCCGAATTTCTAGAATTACCGTGTACCGGACTGAAAATGGCATCAACCGGAATAATGTCGTACGTCCGATAGGTGTCCTCTTGTGCCTCCTGGTACCCCTTTCCTCTTCCGACAAAAATCCGCATAGTTAAGTGTCCAGTCTCTTCAAGCTCAGCAAGGTAGTGGTCGGGATTAATAATTTCAACGTTCGGATTCGGCCGGATGTCCCGAGCCGTCACCCGCCTCAGAGACCCGGGAGTCCCCTTGACGTCAAGGTAAAGCGTCTCACTATCTGTATAGGATCGGACCACAAGGCCCTTGAGGTTCAGGATAATATCCGTGACGTCCTCCCGAACCCCAGGAAGAGGAGAGAACTCATGGATAACTCCATCAATCTGTACCGCGGTCACCGCAGAGCCTTCAATGGATGACAAAAGAACGCGCCGCAGGGCGTTCCCCACGGTTACACCCCAGCCAGACTCAAAGGGCTCAATCACGAATTTCCCGTACTGGGCATGGGTGACCGGGTCTTCCTGGAATTCCAAAAGCTCACATTTCATGAGACTCTTGAGATCCTGCATAGAGACACCTCAAATCACTTGGAGTAGAACTCAACGATGAGCTGCTCTTGTACCTGGAAGTCGATATCCTCCCGCTTTGGTTCTCGGAGAACTGTGGCCTTTGCGGCACCCCGGTCAACGGAAAGCCAAGCAGGAACCTGGAGTTCCTCCTTCTCCTCAAGGAGTTCCCGGATTTTGGCATGGTCCTTGCCACGTTCTGAGAGCTCAATCACGTCACCCACTTCCACAAGATAGGAAGGAATATTGACACGCTTCCCATTCACCAAGATATGTCCGTGGAGTACCATTTGTCTTGCTTCGGCCCGTGAATCACTCAAACCCATTCGGAAGACAACGTTATCCAGTCTTCGCTCAAGGAGTGAAAGGAGATTTTCTCCCGTCAGACCAGGTAACCTCGTTGCCATATCGAAGTACTTCTTGAATTGTCTCTCGGTGATACCGTAGATGAAGCGGACCTTTTGCTTCTCCCGAAGCTGCAGACCATAGCTTGAGAGCCTCCGACGAGCCCCTTTGTGAATCCCCGGAGCAAAAGGCCTCCGCTCAAAAGCGCACTTATCCGTGAAACACCGGGGGCCTTTGAGGAAAAGCTTCATGCCATGTCTGCGGCAGATACGACAGCGTGGTCCAGTATATCGAGACATCGTTTTATCCTCCCTCACACTCTTCTCTGCTTCGGCGGCCGACAGCCATTATGAGGTATAGGAGTCACGTCCTTAATGGAGTTGATCACGAGTCCTGCTGCCTGCAAAGATCGGATAGCCGTTTCCCGACCGGCACCAGGACCTTTCACGAGAACGTCGACTTCCCTCAGGCCAAAATCCATGGCCTTCTTTGCGGCCTGCTCCGCAGCAAGTTGCGCTGCAAAAGGCGTGCCCTTTTTGGTTCCCTTGAAGCCTACCGTACCACCACTTGCCCAGGCGATGACGTTTCCCTGGCGATCGGTAATGGAAACGATGGTATTGTTGAAAGTCGATTTAATATGGGCAATTCCCTCACGGACAATCCTTCGCTCTCTTCTCTTTTTTCGAGAAGGCTTTGCCAAGGTTTTTCGTACCTCCTTCCTGAGATTCCTACTACTTCTTCCTCTTTACTCCTACCGTTCTCCTCGGTCCTTTGCGGGTTCTTGCATTCGTTCGTGTTCTTTGCCCTCGAACCGGCAAGCCCCGGCGATGCCGCAATCCCCGATAGCACCCAATGGCAATGAGGCGCTTGATGTTTTGCGATATCTGGGCACGAAGTTCTCCCTCTACCGGGTACTGCTCCACAAGCTTTTGAATGCGGTTGATCTCATCATCCGTGAGATCCTTAACCTTTACCGACGGATCAATCTTCGCCTCTTCAAGAATCTTCTTGGAGAGACTCCTCCCAATACCGTAAATGTACGTCAGGGCAATATCAATCCTCTTGTTGGGCGGTAAATCGACACCGGCAATACGAGCCATCCCCAAACCTCCTAACCCTGTCTCTGCTTATGTCTTGGGTCTGAACACACAACGAAAATTCTCCCTTTACGCCGCACGACTTTGCACTTCTCGCAACGCGGTTTAACCGAAGCCCGAACCTTCACGGTCTGAACCTCCTCCCTCACTTGTGACGGTACACAATTCTCCCTTTGGTGGGATCGTACTTAGAAATCTGCACGGTCACCTTATCCCCAGGAAGAATGCGTATGTAGTGCATGCGCATCTTCCCAGAAATGTGAGCCAGGATTACTTTACCGGTCTCCAATTCTACTCGAAACATGGCGTTCGGTAAAGGCTCAATAACTGTACCCCTTACCTCTATGAAGTCCTCTTTCGTCATCAGAAAGAATCCCCTCTTTCACCAAGAGTCAGGATTTCAGGTTGCCCCCTGCGTACAAGGATAGTATGTTCAAAATGCGCTGACAACCCTCCATCCTCGGTAACCACCGTCCACCCATCTTCGAGCACCTTCACCCGATACCCCTTTTCGTTTGCCATCGGTTCAATGGCAAGGACCATACCTTCCTCAAGAACCGTACCTTGCCCTTTCTGGCCAAAATTCGGAATCTGGGGATCCTCGTGGAGACTCCTTCCCACTCCATGGCCCACGAGATCTCGAACAACCGAAAAGCCCTCCCGCTCAATTGTAGTCTGGATAGCATGGGAGATATCCCCAACTCGCTTCCCCGGAAGGGCCTGACGAATGCCTGCGTACAGTGCTCGCCTTGTAACTTCAACAAGCCTCTGGGCTACAGGGTTCCCATTGCCTACAACCACGCTGAATGCTGCATCGGTATAGAAACCCTCAAACTCAACTCCCACATCAATACTCACAAGGTCTCCCGCTCGGATAACCCGGTCCCTTGGGATACCATGAACGACTTCGTTGTTGATGGAAATACACAACGCTGCAGGGAACCCCCGGTACCCCAGGAAGGCAGGACGAGCTCCTTGCCGGGTGATGTACTCCCGCACGACCTCTTCAATAAAACTCGTACTGATGCCGGGAGTGAGGAGCTCCCTGACCTTGGCAAGAACGTTCCCCAGTATCCTTCCACTTTTCCGAATCCTCTCAAGGTCCTCTCGCCGTACCAGCTTAGCCATTGGGTAACTTCTTGGCAAGAATCTCCCTCACACGGGCATAAGTTTCCTCAATGGTTCCCGAAGAAGGCACGACAAAAAGGAGACCCCTGGCCTTGTAGAAATCCACAAGGGGTTTGGTCTGCTCC
>JACIZN010000066.1 GCA_014359405.1 Candidatus Caldatribacterium sp. | reverse complement strand
ATTCCCTCCCCCTTACCCTTTCCACTCCCTGCGGACGCAGCGGCAGAATCCGTGGAAGTTAGCGCACACACCACCCATAAGGGAAAAGAAACCCCAAAAGAGTGGGCGGGTAAGGATGTGGGAGAGGGTGGGTTTGGAGACAGGGAGAAGGTACATGCCCCAGGTGATGAGAAAGCACCCGAGGACGATGCAGGCATGCCCAAAAAGAAGAAGTCCCCTTCGATTCACGATTGCGACCCTCCTTTCTCTTGCCATTATACGTGAGGGGCGAGGATTGTGAAAGGGAATACCCGATGGGGGCAGGAAGTGCTCGCAGGTTTCACCATGTTCTTTGGGGTTTTCCCCCTTCTCCGTGCCCAGGGGAATCCGGCGATAATCCTTGCTTCCTCACTCTGGACAATCCTTGTGAGTGCTTTTTCGAATCTACCCCTTGTGGTGCTCCCTTACTTTCCCCTTGTCGCTCTCTTCTCTTTTCTTCGGGAAGAGCTGCAGCTTCCCCCTGAGGTTGCTTTAGGGACCCTTCTTCTTGGCGGTGGTTTGGCTTTCCTCTTCTCCCTCTGGACAGGATGGCATCGCTTCTTTCGGATATTTCCGGCGGATCTCTGTCTCGCCTTCTCGGGAGGTTTGGGTCTCCTCCTTCTTTTGCAGGGCCTTGCAGAGGCCCGCATCCTTGTTCCGGGTTCATCCGGTTGGCTTGAGCTTGGGGACTTCTCTCATCCCCGGGTTTTAGCAGCGCTTCTGGGGCTTCTTGTGGGTGCCATTCTCTTTGGAGTTCGCCTGAAGGGGGCGCTCCTTTTTGGAATGCTCGCAACGGCTCTTTTTGCCCTCTGGAAAGGTCTCTGGTCTTTTGGGGGAGGGGAGTACGCTCTTTCTCTCTCTTTCTTCCGGGTAGATATCCCTGGAGTTTTCCAGTACGGTACCTTCCTCACCCTTTTTGTTGCGGCTTGCTTCGTCTTCTTTGAGACCCTTGGCCTCCTTGGGGGCCTCCTTGTGCGGCTTGATGAGAATTTCTCGAGGTTCCCCTGGGGCCTCCGTCTTGGCACTTTGAGTCCGGTTTTCGGCGCTCTTTTTGGGGTTCCAGGACTCCTTGCAGGACCAGAAAGCGCCATTGCAGTGGGAGAGCGAGGGAGAAGGGGTCTTGCGGGAGTGGTGTGTGGTGGATGCCTTCTGGTTTCCTTTCTCTTTTTCCGCTTTTTCCCACCCCTTCCGGCATTTGTTGCTGCTCCTGCCCTGTGCATTGGTGGCTTTGCCGTGATGGAACCTGTAAGCCGCATTGATTTCAAGAATGCCTCCTGGGGCATTCCTGCTTTCCTTGCTCTTGGGGTGACCGCCGGGACTCTATCGCTTGCCCAGGGGGTCGCCTTTGGGGTTGTAAGCCATACCGTTCTCAGCCTCGTTTCAGGACGCAGGAAATCCTTGCACCCCGTTTTCTACCTTCTCTCCCTCCTGGCCGTTCTTTTCCTCGTTTTCCAGTGAACCTGAAAATTCCCGGGAGTGTATTGCAAAGGGGGGAGGAAATGACTATACTTCATGCGGACCTCACAGCGAGGTACTTTACCTGGAAATCGGGTGATTGTGCGTACATGGAGAGATTGAGAGTTCTTGAGGAACGAGCTTTCCCCTTGAGTGAAACCCGTATTGCAGAGCTCGTTGCCGAGTTCGGTACCCCCCTTCTTGTTCTCCTGCGGGAACGGATTGTGGCAAATTACCGGGCTTTCCAGCGCTTCTTCCCTGGAGTCGAGGTATTCTATGCGGTTAAGGCCAATCCCCATCCTCTGGTGGTGGGTCTTTTAGCCTCTTTGGGGTCCTCTTTCGATGTAGCTTCGCAGCAGGAGATTGCGCTTGTGGCGAGTTTCGGTGTCCCTCCCGAACGGATGATTTTTGCAAACACCATCAAGAGGCGGGAAGGTTTGCTCTATGCTCGTCGGGTTGGGGTTTCCCTCATGACGTACGACAACGAGGAGGAACTCAAAAAAATTGCTCGTTTCTATCC
This sequence comes from Candidatus Caldatribacterium sp., assembly GCA_014359405.1. Lineage (NCBI taxonomy): Bacteria > Pseudomonadati > Atribacterota > Atribacteria > Atribacterales > Candidatus Caldatribacteriaceae > Candidatus Caldatribacterium > Candidatus Caldatribacterium oleiphilum. The sequence continues at coordinate 8,526 of JACIZN010000066.1, read as the reverse complement.
GGAGGCAAAACTCGTCCTTCGCCTGAAGACTCCCTCAAACGGAAGCCGAATTGACCTCTCGTACAAGTTCGGTGCCGAACCTGAGGAGGCGTTAGAGCTTCTTGAGCGTGCCTGTAGCATGGGATTGCACCCTGTAGGCCTGAGCTTCCATGTGGGTTCTCCGTGCCATAATCCCGAAACTTACGCTAAGGCTTTGCGCATTGTGGATGAGGTTCTTGCGGAGGCCCAAAGGAGAGATCTTTTCCTCACCCTTATCGATATCGGTGGGGGATTCCCTCTCCACACCTATGGGGCAGAAGGGGGATCGGCCAGTCTCGAAGCGGTTGGTGAGGTCCTTCGTCCTCTCCTTGCACCCTTCCTCTCTCGAGGGTTTCGAGTCATTGCCGAGCCGGGACGAAGCATTGTGGGGAATGCAGGAATTCTCATTACCCGTGTCATTGGAAAGGCCAAGCGTTCCGGGAGAGTCTGGTACTACCTTGACGATGGCCTCTACGGAACGTTCTCAGCCATTCCCTTTGATAAAGCTCGCTTTTCGTTCTTTGCCCTTAAGGAAAGTGAAGAAAGGGTTCCCGCAGTGCTTGCCGGGCCAACCTGTGATTCCCTTGACGTTGTGGCTGAGGACGTTCTTCTTCCTCCTCTTGAAGTGGACGATCTCATTGTTGTTCCCGACATTGGAGCATACTCTTGGGCTTCAGCCACAAACTTCAACGGTTTCGATAAGCCGCAGGTGGTCATGGTATAATGGACAGAGGAGGGAGCCATGCTCTACGTAGAGCGGTTGCAGGTTGCGGTTGGTGATTCTCTCATCCTCAACGGTGTAGACCTTGAGATTGGAGAAGGAGAGGTCCATGTTCTTCTTGGTCCCAATGGTGCCGGGAAAACAACGCTCCTCATGGCCATAATGGGAATGCCGGGGTACCGCATTGTGGGGGGAAGGATTTTCTTCCAGGGGAAGGATATCACCTATCTCGATGTGGAGGAACGGGCACGCCTTGGCATTGGTATGGCTTTTCAGAAAATGCCCACGATAAGCGGTATTACCCTCCGTATGCTTGGGCGCATTGTTCTTGACAGACAAGGTGTAACCGATTCCCTTGAAGAGGTTGCCGCGCGGGTGAATTGCTCCTACCTCCTTGACCGGGATGTGGGAAAAGGGTTCTCGGGGGGAGAAATGAAACGGGCAGAACTCTTCCAGCTCCTTCTCCAGCGCCCTCTCTTCTCTATGGTCGATGAGCCCGAGTCAGGAGTGGACCTTGACAGCATCGCCCTTGTGGGCCGGGCTCTTCGGGAACTCTTTGAGCGGGACCAGGTGCGGACGAAGAAGCGCTCTGGCCTTGTCATTACTCACACAGGGTACATCCTTGAGTACCTCAACGCCGACCGGGGACATGTCCTGATGAACGGCCGAATCGTGTGCAGTGGCAATCCCCGGGATCTCTTCGCCGATATCAAGGAGAAGGGATACGAGGAATGCGCGAGGTGTGACCGATGAAGGTCCAGGAAGAGTACCTGAAAGACCTGCGGGAACGGGCAGAGAGAGCCCTCACCAAGCGAGCACCCTTAGGACCGGATATTGATCTCTCGCAGTTCTACCTCTGTGCCCCTCGGGAGAGAGTTGAAGATGTTCGGGAAGTAGGGGAACAGCTCAAGGAAGCAGCACTCTACGCGGGAGTAGAACTCGAGGGCGAAAAAGCTGCCACTTACCTCCAGGTGGACCGTTCCGCGGTGTACGAGAGGGTCCAGCGGGCCTTCCAGGGTAAGCTCGAGATCATGAGTTCGCAGGAAGCGCTCAGGAAGTATCCGGAACTCTTGGAATACTGGTGGGGTCTTGTTCCTGTTGATGCGGACAAGTACACGGCCTTTGCCGAGCTCTGTCCCACAGAGGGGTACTTCATTCGAGTTTTCGCCCACACAAAAGTTGAGTTGCCTCTTCAGGCTTGTCTTCTCGTGTCAGAGAAAGCCCGGGTGCAGAGTGTGCACAACATTGTGATTCTTGAAGAGGGGGCGGAGGTCAACCTCATCACCGGGTGCGCTTCGGTGCGAGGAGCCGAAAGCGGAGTGCATATCGGGGTGAGCGAGTTCTACATTGGCGATAATGCCCGCCTGACTTTTACCATGGTCCACAACTGGGGAGAGGCTTTCCATGTTCGTCCCCGGACGGTTGCAAGGCTTGGCAAAAATGCTTTCTTCAGCAGTACTTACGTCCTCTTGAAGCCCCTTGCTTCCATCCAGGCTTTTCCCCAGGTTATCCTGGAGGGTGAGGGAGCGCAGGCGACCTTCCAGAACATAGTCTTTGCGAAGGGGAACTCGTACATTGACCTTGGTTCCACGCTGGTTCTCAAAAACCGGGGTTGCCGAGGGAGTTCTATATCCCGGGTCTGCGCCATGGATGAAGCTCAGGTCTTTGCTCGAGGAAGGCTTGTTGCCTTCCATGATGATACCCAGGCACATCTTGAGTGTAAGGGCATCCTCTTCTCTGAGAAAGCCCAGATAGTTTCCGTTCCCGAACTTGAGGTGCATGGGGCTCCAAAGGCCCGCCTTTCCCATGAGGCTGCCGTAGGTCCCTTTGAGGAAGAGGCGGTGAACTATCTCCGGGCACGGGGATTAAAGAGAGAAGAAGCACTTTCCCTCCTCACCCAGGGCTTTTTGAATCTCGATCTTCCTGGTCTGCCCCAGGCACTCAGGCGGTACATTGAAGAAATTATCCGGGTAACCTCCCGGGATGTGCTATAGGGGTGTGGGTTTTTGGCGGTTCAGGCGTACATCCTCATTCAGGTTCAGGCAGGGAAGGCTCAGGGAATTAAAAAGGAGCTGAGTCAACTTCCCTACTTCCTTCGTGTGGATCGGATTATGGGACCCTTTGATATTATTGCTCTCGTTGAGGTGGAGAGCAATCGGGAGATCGGGGAAGTTGTGCTCAAGGAGATTCATGCTATGAACGGGGTTAAAAGAACGCTCACCTGTCCGATCATTCCCTGAGACCATGAAACCAAAAGGTCCTATTTCCCCTCGAGAGGAGGAAATACTTTCCTTCATAACCCGGTACTGCCAGGAGGCAGGATACCCCCCCACGGTGCGGGAAATCGGAAGAGCGGTTGGTCTCCATTCTTCCTGCAGCGTCCACTACCATCTCCGGAAACTTGAGGAAAAGGGTTTCATTCGTCGCAAGCCTGCAAAACCCCGAGCCATCGAGCTTGTTTCTGTGAGTGATGGGGAGGTGGTCTCGGGAGACGTCGTTCTTCTCCCTTTCTTGCAGGAGGTCGTGCAGACGAAGGAAGGGGTTTCCCTTACCTTTGCTCGTACCTTTTTGCCTTTTCCCAAACACCTTGTCGGTGAGGGGGAGTACTTCGTCTTCCTCGTTCAGAACGGAGCCTTCAGTCGCTGGCATATTCTTGAAGGGGATTACCTTCTTGTGGAGCGAGGGAGTAACTTCGAGGGAGAGGTTCTCCTTCTCGTTGTGAGCCAGGGAAAGGTGTTCCTGGAGCGAGTGTCCTTCTGGGACGAGGAAAAGGATATCAGGGGGAGTATCATAGGGAAAGTTGTGGGAGTGTGGAGGAGGCTTTGATGGTTGTCACAAGGGAGATTCGTCTTGAAACCAAAGGGCATACGGATGTCGTCCCGCTGACGGAGCAGGTTGCAGCAATTCTCAAAGAGTCCGGTCTCTCTTCAGGTCTTGTGTGCCTTTTTCTCCCTGGAACGACAGCAACGCTCACGACGACCGAATTTGAACCCGGCCTTGTGAAGGATATTAAAGACTTCTGGGAACGAATTGCACCGGTTGAGCATTTCTACGAGCACAACGCCCGCTGGCACGACGGCAACGGTTACGCCCATGTGCGGGCTCAGTGCTCAGGTCCGTCTCTTGTTCTTCCCTTCGTGGAGGGAAAGCTCCTCCTTGGAACCTGGCAGGATATTGTGCTCGTTGATTTCGACAATCGTCCTCGTTCACGGACAGTTATCGTTCAGATTATGGGGGAATGAGGATGAAGGAGTCCCTTGTCTTCCGATTGCCTCAGGAAATCTACTTTGGCCCAGGTGAGGGGAAACGGGTTGGAGAGCACCTCAGACGTTTCGGAAGACGTCCTCTCGTGGTGGTGGGGAAGCGATTTGCTCAGGAATCAGGAATTCTCGACGAGGTCCTTCAATCCCTTTCTTCTGCCTCCTGTGAAGCGGTGGTCTTCAGTGGTGTTCCCCCGGAGCCTACTCTTGAAGTTGTGGACGAAGGGGTGAAGGTGGCGCGGGAATCCCGCTGCGACAGTGTTGTGGCATTGGGGGGAGGGAGTGTTCTCGACTGTGGGAAGGCCATCGCCGGTGTTGTCCCCAATGGAGAGAGTGTGGTTCCTTACTTTGAGGGTGCTCCGCTTCTGCATCCTGCACTCCCCTGGATTGCCATGCCCACCACAGCGGGTACAGGATCGGAAATGACGAATAATGCCGTTCTGACGGATGCTTCACGAAAGCTTAAAAAGAGTGTCCGGAGTCCGTTTCTCGTTGCCCGAGTAGCCCTCATCGATCCCACGTACACCTACTCCCTTTCTCCGTACCGTACCGCTACAAGCGGGGTGGACGCCCTGGTACAAGCCATTGAGGCCTACACAAGCCCTCATGCTAATGTCATCACCGACGTTCTTGCCCTTGAGGCTATACGCCTCCTCTGGGAATACCTGCCGCAGGCGGTCCGGGATGGGAAAAATCCCTTCTTCCGGAAGCAGGTGGCAAAAGGGAGCATGCTGAGTGCCATGGCCTTTGCGAATGCTTCTTCAGGGCCATGCCATGGTCTTGCGCACATGGTTGGTCCGGAGTTCGACATCCCTCACGGTGAAGCTTGTGGCATTCTTTTGCCCCCGGTTATTCGCTTCAATGCGCAAGTTCTTGAGGAGCGGTACCAGAGCATTGCCAAGTGTGTCGGCCTTGAAAAAAAGGAGGGAGAGAGCTGGGGAGAGGCGCTTGCTCTTGCTTTTTCACGGTTTGTTGCCGGAGTGGGTCTGCGGACAAAGCTTCGGGATTTTGGTGTGCCGAAGGAAGTCCTTGCGCAGGTGGTTTTGGAGGAACGTATTGGACGGAGTATCCTTGAAAACCCCCGTCCGATGCGTATCCAGGACCTTGTATCGCTTCTTGAAGAAGCCTGGTAGGGGGGAAGAAAATGGAGGTTGTCTTTGAGAAGGACAAAACGTTTCGTGAGGGTGACTGGGGCATCAAGTACCTCTTCCGGGGTCCTCGTCTTGACTGCGGTGTTGTGTACCTGAAGCCCGGAACGAATATGGGGGCGCACTACCACAGGGAAGTGGAGGAAACGTTCTTCATTCTCGAAGGGAAGGGAATCCTCAAGCTCAACGGTGAGGACATTCCCGTGGAGGCAGGGATGGCCCTTCGGGTGGAGCCGGGGGAACGGCACGATCTTTGCGCTCTTGATACGCCTCTGCGGGGAATTTTTGTGAAGGTCCCGTATCTCCCAGAGGATAAGGTGTCGTGTTAGAGGAACTTCACAAGCGTTTGCGAGCCTGTTCTCTTTGTCCTCGCCGGTGTGGGGTCGACCGTACCCGGGGGGAGCAGGGGTTCTGTGGTGGTGGCATGCTCCCTCGGGTGGCGAGTTTCCATCCTCACTTTGGTGAAGAGGAGATTCTGAGTGGGCATCGGGGTTCAGGGACCATTTTCTTTTCCGGATGCAATATGGCCTGCGTGTACTGCCAGAATTACACCATCAGCCATTTCCGCGAGGGAGTGGAGGTAACCGCTGAAGACCTGGCGGGAATGATGCTTGTCTTGGAGCGGAGGGGTTGTCACAACATTAACCTTGTGACACCGACCCACTTTACCCCCCAGATTTTCGAAGCCCTTTTCCTCGCCCGCAAAAGGGGCTTGACCGTTCCTCTTGTGTACAATACGAGCGGGTACGAAGATCTCGAGGTACTCCGGCTCCTTCGGGGCCTTGTGGACATTTACCTCCCGGATATGAGATACTCTAAAGAGGAGAACGCTGTACGGTACTCCCAGGCTCCACGGTACCCTGAGGTCTGTCGGGAGGCTATTCGGGAGATGTTTGCGCAAGTAGGGAATGTCGTCCTGGATGAAGAAGGAGTTGCTCGTCGAGGGCTTGTGGTTCGTATTCTCATCATACCTTCCCTTGAGGAGGAGGCAAAAGAGAACCTTCGGTTCCTCGCTACCGAAATTTCTCGGGATGTTTTTGTGACGCTTCTTCGGCAGTACCGCCCGGTGTACCGGGCACAGGATTTCCCGGAGATTGACCGTTTCGTGAGCGATCGGGTGTACCAGGAAGTGCTCGAGTACGGGAGGTCTCTTGGGTTGCACAATTTCATTCTCCAGTGAAGGGAGGGTACATTGTGCGGGAAGCTCTTCTTGAGGTTGCGAGGCTCATGGCCGTGGCAGCAAAAACAGCTCCCAAAGCGGTTGGAAAGGATTTCGTAACCGTGAAGATTCTCGAAGGAGAGGATGTCCGTCGCCTTGGTGAAGCAATGGTTCGGCACGGAGAGGAAAATGGTATCAAGGGGTTCGTCCGGGATGGGAAGAACGTGCTCGATTCCGAAGTGGTGGTGCTCATAGGCTTGAAGGATGCGCAGCCTGCGGGGCTGAACTGTGGAGCCTGCGGCCTTGACCGGTGCAGTGACCTTGTGCCAGAAGAAAAAAGGGAGTTCAAAGGGCCCCAGTGCGTCATGCGACTTCTTGACCTTGGCATTGCTTTGGGCTCGGCGGTGAAGATGGCCTCCCTCCTCAACGTGGATAACCGCATCATGTACCGCATAGGAGTTGTGGCCCGGAAGGAAGGCCTTGTGTCTGATGATGTGGTCATGGGGATTCCCCTCTCGGCCTGGGGGAAGAACATTTACTTTGATCGAAAAGAGTAAGAGGGTGGAGATATGCAGTTTGGCCTGCGTGTTCAGGATATTATTGGTCTTGTGCTTGCGGTGCTCATTGTGGCCATCCTCATAAGCATCATTCTCATCCTCCGAGAGAGTGCTCGGGAGAGGCGGCTGTGGCGGGAAGAGTACGAGGAAGAGGAACCAGAACGGCAGCAAGTCCGAAGGGTGAGATTTACCCAAAAAGTGCGGGAAGAAGAGCATCCTGTGGCAAGAGAAGAGAAGCCTCGTGTAGTTCGCTCTAAAGGGGTAGTTGAAGAAGAGAAGGAAAAACGAGAAGAAAAGGTTGGACCACCGCTTATGGAAGGGGTGGAAGAGGTTGAGACTATCCCTGTGTCTGAGGTGAAAAAGGAGGAACCAAAGCAGGTCGTTCTCGAACGAGCTCTGCGGAAACTCGAGGATTTAGGAGTTGACTTCGGTGCGATGAAGCCTGTTTTCAGCGAGGATGTGGTCCACTTCTCGCCACTCCTTTGGGAGGTGAAGGAGGAGGTTCGATCGGGCAAGGAGCTCGGTGACATTGTCATCCACACGGTCTTTAAGAGCCTTCCCGGGTATTCTCCTGACGAAATCGTTGAACGGTACCGCTCTGGGGACGTTTCGGTGGTTGAAAAACTCGAGGCTCGGGTGAAAACGCGGGAGGGACGGGATTTCCTTATTGCAACGATGAACCTCGTGCATTTCCAGGTCCCAGAGCTCGATCGCCACTTCCGCCAGGGGAATCTCAAAGAAGAGGAGTATGAGCTCCTCCGAGCCCTGAAATTCGTCGACCGAGCTACCAAAAAAGACTTTGCTCGAATGGTCTACGCCCGCATTATGGATGAGGACTAAGTGAGGTACCCTTTGTACCGGCGTCGCCGGGAATGGTTCTGGTTTCTGGTCTTCTTCTTTGTCCTCTTGGGTCTTTTTGTCCTCTTTTTGATTCTTGGTCTTTTTACGCCCTCGGGTGTGCTATAATTCAAGGGAAACCCTGTATGGAGGGGGTGTTGCTCCTTTGAAGAACTGGCTTTCTACCATCGTTGCGTTTGTTGCCCTTGTTGTCTCGGTTGTACTTGCGGTGTCCTTTGGAAACCTCTCTCAGGACGTGCGAGGTATTTCGGGCAAGGTAGCAGAGGTTTCGAAGGCGGTTCCGGAGAATGTGGCTCGCCTTGAGGAGAAGATGGCCGAGCTTGAGGAGCGTCTGGCAGGTGTGGGTGAACTCGAAGTATCTTTTGGAGAAATTCAGAAAGCTCTTGAGGAAGAGAGGACACATTTGCGGGAACTCTCAGAGTGGAGAGGAACGATCGAGTCTTCTCTTGCTCGTCTTCAGGAAGAGCTTGGCTCAGAGAGGGCACGTCTTGAAACCCTGGAGAGGCTGAAAGAAGATATGGAGAGCACTGCCTCTGCTCTTCGGGAGTACGTTGATGGGAGAATTGGGGAAGTGGAGGCAAAGCTCGTGGATAGCAAAGCTCTCGAAGAGAAAGTGAAGGCTCTCCTGGAGGAAGCCGAGAGAAAAAATCGCGAGGCTTTACAAAGCTTGCAAGACGAGCTTGCAAGCCTTAGGGAGAGAGTTGAGAGCTTGAGTGTCGATGAGCGTTTTGCCACTTTATTGCAGTACGTCGCCAAGAAGATAGGGGAACTCCAAGAAAAGGTAGGGGATCAGGAGGCCCTTCTT
>JACIZN010000065.1 GCA_014359405.1 Candidatus Caldatribacterium sp. | reverse complement strand
CATACATCGGTAATGATGATGCCCCAGATGGCAAAGCGAGGGTCGGTCAACCATTCCACGGCTTTGAACCCAAGCCTCTCGAGGAAAAAGTTCACAAGACCAAAAGTCTGATCAAGGAGCAACCTCCAGAAGAGACCGGCCACAAGGGGGGCAAGCATCATGGGAAGGAAAATCAAAAGGCGGAAGAAACCCATCCCCGGAATCCTCTGGCTCAGGGCAAAACCAAGGAGAAGCCCAAGCCCCATCTCGATGGCAAGACACGTCAAGGTGATGCGCAGCGTCACCCAGGTGACGAGCCAGAACTGCTCGCTCCGGAAGAGTTGGGCGTAGTTCCCCACCCCGACAAAGCGTGGCTCCCGACCCCGAACGTAATCGTAGAAACTGATGTTCACCGAGTACACAAGGGGGAAGATGACCATGAGGACGAGGAAGACAATGGTGGGAACAAAAAGGAGCAGGCGGAACCGCAGCTCCTCCCGATGTCGCCGTCGCGCAAGGATATCGACACGTTCAGCCAACGTATCCCCTCCCTCGGGAAACGACAGCATATTCATATTATATCAAAAAACCTGCGAAAAGAAATCCCTACAGGCCTTTTTCAAGCCCGGCAAGAATTCCCCGTGCCCTCGCGAAACTCTCCTCAGGGACCTGAACCTCCACGGGTCCCGTATCCCCAAAGTACGCCTCGCCCCCATAGGGACTGGCCGACGGCTTCAAGAGGACTCGAATACCCCCCGCTTCGAGGTAGCCACGAATGAGTTCTGCCTCCACACGATGGGCCGCAACCTTGACCGTTCGGTACCTCATGGCTTTCTCTCCTGCCCGTAGTAGGCCTGGGGCCCGTGCTTGCGAAGGTAGTGCTTGTCGCGGAGAGCCTGAGGGATTTCAGAAAGGTGAGGAGAGAGAAGGAGCGAGAAGTACGTCGTTTTGGCCACCTCCTCAAGGATAATGCTCGTGTGCACTGCCTCCATGGGGTCTTTTCCCCAGGTAAAGGGTCCGTGTCCGGCCACGAGAACTCCCGGAATAGCCTCGTAATCGAGACCCTGAAAGCGCTCGACAATGACAAGCCCTGTTGCCCTTTCGTAGTCCTCTTCGATTTCCTCCCGGGTCAGAAGACGGGTACAGGGAATCGGTCCGTAGAAGGTATCCGCCTGCGTCGTACCAAGACAAGGGATATCCCGCTGAGCCTGAGCCCAGACACAGGCCCAGGACGAGTGGGTGTGAGCGACGCCACCGATACGCTCGAAATGCCGGTAGAGTTCAAGATGCGTCGGTGTATCAGAAGAGGGGCGAAGCTCTCCCTCCACAACCTTTCCGTTCTCAAGGTCCACAACCACCATGTGTTCCCAAGAAAGGGCATCGTATGGAACACCACTTGGTTTGATGACCACAAGGCCCTTCTCCCTGTGGATACCGCTCACGTTCCCCCAGGTGAGGATCACAAGCCCCTGACGGAAAAGCTCAAGATTCGCCTCCCAAACCTCTCTTTTGAGCTCCTCAAGCATCCTTATCCCTCCCCAAGTACGTCTGAATCTCCCGCGCAAAGCGTACGGCGTTCTCAAGGTCCTCTTTTCCTGGCCTTCCCCGATTGATACCTCCAAAGAGCTTCAAGGGGCCAAAGGTATCAAAACCCCGACAGGCGAAGCTCCCGAGGACCACAAATCCCCGCCGGGTAAGGAGTTCCTCAAGAGGGCGATTGTACGATTCCCTCCCCAAACCGCTCGTAGAGAAAACAAACGCCTTTTTCCCTCGAGAAGGTGGCAGGTTCCTCACAAAGTCAAAAAGACGCCGATGGAACTTCCCAAAGTAGATTCCCGAGCCAAAACCCACAAGGTCGCAGGAAGAGAGCTCTTCAAGAGAAACCTCCTCCGGCTCCTTCACCACACCCCCAAGGACCTCAGAAAGCACAGAGGCGACTTTTCGGGTATTCCCGTGGTGCACCGATACCACAACAATGAGGCTGCGCACGCTTCACCCCTTCTTGCTTTCCCTTTCCTTTTCCAGTATTGTAAGAAAAAATCCGGAGGAGGGGAACCCTTTCGTGGAAATCCTGCACTTGCTCAGTGCGGTCTGGAACGGCGCTCCTGACGGAGTGAGCATCCTCGATACCTCCTTTCGCGTGGTGGAGATGAACGCCACCATGCGTACCTGGTATGCCCACCAGGCGTTTCGCCCGGGAATCAAGTGCTTCAAGGTTTACCATGGACGGAATCGCCCCTGCTCCCATTGCCCTGCACGCCTTGCCCTGAAATCAAAACGCGCCACAACAGGAATCGTCCCCTATCACGGCCCGAAAGGGGAAATTCAGGGATGGCAGAAGCTCACCGTCTTCCCTCTCTGCGAAGGGGAAAGAGTCATCGGCTTCATCGAGTACGTGGAAGACATCACCGAGAGGAAACATCTTGAAGAAGAGGTGAACCACCTTCAGACCCGGGTGCAATTCCTGGAGAAAGAAGTTGAGCTCCTTGCCACCCTTCTTGCCCAGGAAAGGGAACGGCACAGGAAGAGTCGGCAGCTCTTTGCAACCCATGTGGAACCGCTCTTTGCGATGCTCTCCTCTTCTCTCCCCAATGACTTCCAGAAAATTCTCCTCGGCATCCTCAGAGACGCCATTGCCCACCTCCTTGAAGGACGGAATTCCATAGACTTTCCTTCTCTCACCCCTCGGGAATGGGAAGTGGCCCAACTCCTTGCGCAAGGCTTAACGAGCAAAGAAATCGCCGAGGTCCTGTCCATTTCAAAGAAAGCCGTAGACTTTCATCGAGGAAACCTCCGTAAGAAGCTCCAAGGTCTTGATGTTCGCTTCCTTTTCCCTCCCCAGGATTGCCGGAAAACCCCTTAGGAATTCCTTAGAAATTTTCTGGTGTTCCCCTTTTCGTGCGCTTTTTCTATCCTCAGGAAAAACAAAAGGGGAGGGAACACCGTGAGCGAAAACCTTCTCTTTACCTCAATCGTCATCGGAGGGAAAAGGGCGGAGAACCGTTTCGTCATTAACGCCATGGAATGCTGTGATTCCGATGAGGCCGGTAACCCCTCTCCGCGAACGTACAGGCGGTACGCCAGGCTCTTCGAGGGAGATGCCGGGGTTATATTCCTCGAAGCCATCACGGTGAGTTACGAGAGTCGGGCACGCCTCAACCAGCTGAGCATCATGCCCCACAATGCCAAGCCCCTTGAAAAATTCGTTGCCGAAATGAAAAGCATAAACCCCAGGCCTCTTTTCATCTTTCAACTCACCCACGCCGGAGAATTGAGCAATCCCGAGTTCTCCCGAAGGGTATGCGTGAAACCCCTTCCTGGTCTTGGCGGAGACCTCCTGAGCGATGAGGACATAGAGGCCATAATCGACCAGTTCGTTCAGGGAGCAAAAATCGCCTACGACGCAGGGGCAGATGGTGTGGACGTGAAGCTCTGCCATGGGTACCTCGGAACCCAGATCCTTCGCCCGTACAACGATCGCCTCTCAAAGTACGGAGGACCGTGGGAGAACCGACGCCGATTTGCTTTTGAAATCTACGAGCGAATCCGGAAAGTAATACCGGATTCCAAATTCCTCCTCGGTTCCAAAGTCACCATGTGGGAGGGAATCCCCGGAGGGCAAGGATGTGCAGGTCCAGACACCGCCATCATGGACCTCTCTGAGCCCCTGGATCTCCTGAAAGGGCTCAAAGAACGGGGAGCAAATTTCATCCTCGTTTCGGCCGGCAACCCTTCCCTCACCATTGCCTTAGCTCACCCGGACAAAAGAATCCCCGACTACGCTTACCTCCACCATTACTTCCAGAAAGAAGCGCGCAAGGTCCTTGCACCTCAAGTCGTCACCATGGGCTCAGCCTATTCCATTTTCCGAGACGGAAACAATAATTTCCTCGGCGTAGAGAGGGAGAAGAGCTCGCTCCTCTACTGGGGGAACAAAAACATTGCCGATGGCGTGGTGGACATGATTGCCATAGGCCGTCAGTCCCTTGCCGATCCCCTCCTGCCGAAGAAGCTCAAAGAGGGTAAGGACAAAGAAGTCCACTGGTGCACCCTTTGCGATGCCTGCATGGAGCTTCTCATTCGCCAGCAACCCACAGGGTGTGTCGTTTACAACAGGGAGTACGCCGAGATTCTCCGCAAGACCCGGGAGAAGTACGGTGTCCTGAAATTCAAGCATACGTAGTACAGTAACGGTGCAGAAGACGGCACAGGTCCTCGAAAGAGAGCACGCCGACTAAGCGATCTGTGCCGTCTTCAGTGACCGCAACGAAACGTTCGCCCCCGAGGAGCATTTTTCGTAGTGCATCTCCAAGGGAGGTCGAAAGGGACACCGTGATTTGCGGTACTCCTTGATTCTCTTTCTCGTGAAGCCCAAGGAGAGGAACATCCTGAATTTTCACCATGCGGAGAATCTGGAAGAGCCCTCCCCTTCCCAAGAAATCCTCAACAAAGGGATCCTGCGGTGAGAAAAGGAGCTCATAAGGTGCCCCTATTTGCACCATTTTGCCCTCCCGCATGACCCCAATCGTGGTAGCCAACCTCATTGCTTCTTGGAGATCGTGGGTTACAAAGATTACCGTTTTCTTGAGTTTTCCGTGGAGCTCCAAGAATTCATTCTGGAGCTGTTCCCGGGTGATCTGGTCAAGGGCTCCGAAGGGCTCATCCATAAGGATGAGTTCTGGATCTGCTGCCAGTGCTCGCGCAACCCCCACCCGTTGACGTTCCCCGCCACTGAGTTCTCTTGGGAAACGGAAGAGGTACGAGGGATCGAGGTTGACAATGTGGAGGAGTTCCTCGGCCCTCTTGCGCCGTACCCCCTTAGGAACACCCATGATGCTCAGAACGTAGGTGATGTTCTCCTCCACGGTGAGGTGGGGGAAAAGACCAATCTGCTGGATGACGTAACCAATGCGTCGACGGAGCACTACAGGGTCCCAATCCCTTGCATCCCTCCCGTACACCCAAATCCTTCCGGACGTGGGTTCGAGAAGACGGTTCACAAGCTTCAAAAGGGTTGTCTTGCCGCATCCTGAGGGACCAATGAGACACAGGAAATCTCCTTCGTTGACTGAAAAGGAAACCCCTTTGAGCGCCTGCACACCACCAGGGTAGAGCTTCACTACCTCCTCAAAGGCAACGATAGGGGTACCCAATCAGATCAAACCTTCCCTCTCCAAGAAGTCTCGAGCCACGTCCTTTGGATCACGACGTTCCTCATCGACAAGATAGTTCATCTCGGTCATTTCCTCATCGGTGATGCGCCCTGCAAGGCGCCCCAGAACCTCGGCAACTTCAGGGTAACGCTCTACGATTTCTCCCCGAACGACAGGGGCACAGAAGTACGAAGGGAAGAAGTTCTTGTCATCCTGCAGGATGACGAGATCGAATTTCCGCAAAAGCCCATCGGTCGAAAAGGCATTAATGACATCCACCTCTCGGGAGAGAATTGCCGGATACTTCAGGGCAATGGCCATCTGCTTCACCCCCCGGAAGCGGAACCCGTAGGTGGCCACAAGATTCTCATACCCGTCCTTTCTTTCGAAGAAATCTGGTTCTGCCCCAAAGACGTACTTCTCCGAAACCCTGGCAAGGTCCGAAAAGGTTGTAAGATTGTCCTTTTCTGCGGATTCCCTTCGGACCGCAAGTGTAAAGGTATTGTTGAAACCGAAAAGGGGAAGCCAGACCAATCCAAAGCGTTCCCGGTACTCCTTCTTCACCGCTTCGTAGAGCTCAAGGGGATCACGGATGATATTCTCTTTTCTCAGGACTTCCTGCCAAGCCGTTCCGGTATACTCCGGATAGAGGTCGATTTCCCCATTCACCAGGGCAGGATGGAGAATGGAAGTCGTTCCCCCCTCGATGATGCGCCGCTCTACACGAAGGTCCGTATGGTGCTCGAGGAGCTGAACGATGATTTCAGCAAGAATGTACGACTCCGTAAAGGGTTTGTTGCTCATCACGACTACTCCCGAAGCCTCCTCGGCTGTTGCCTCGCTGCGGATACACCACCCCTGGCCAAAGACCACGCTGCCTACGAGGACAATGCCAAGAAATCCGAGAAACATGAGTCTTCTCAAGGTTTATCCCTCCTACATTTGTACTCTTCGAAGGAGCTTTCGCTCCACAAAACCAAGGACTCCATCAACTCCCACCGCGAGAGCTGCAACAAGGAGACTCCCAAGGACCACAAGCTCCGTGTAGTAGGACGTGATTCCCCGAAAGATGAGTACTCCAAGACCCCCTGCACCGATAAAGGCAGCAATCGTAGCCACCGAGATGGTCATAACTGCTACCGTTCGCAGCCCCGCAACGATAATCGAGAGCGCCAGGGGAAACTGTACACGCCACAAAAGCTGCCACTCCGTGCTCCCCATACCCCTTGCTGCCTCCACAATAGCCGGGTCCACGGCGGTAATGCCCACATAGGTATTCCGAACAAGGGGCAAAAGTCCGTATATGAAGAGGGCAAAAAGCGTTGGTCTAACTCCAATGCCAAGAAAGGGAATCATGAACCCGAAAAGGGCGAGCGCAGGAATGGTGTAGAGAACACCGGTTACACCTATAACCCATGGCGCAATAGCTCGAAAACGGGCAATGAGAATGCCAAGAGGAATGCCACAGAGTGCAATGAGAGAGCAGGCAAGAAGGGATATGGCAATGTGCTCTTGAAGACTCGCAAGAACAAGAGCCTTTCGTTCCACCGCAAGCCAGAAAACCTGAGAGAGAAAAGCCACCTATTCCCACCTCTACCTACATGAGAAGGATTGTGTACCCTGCCTCCAGAAACCGACGAACGCTCGGATGACCGTTCAGCTCGTCAAGGACCGGGATACCTTCTCGCATGACGTCCTCAAGGACTCCCATCTTGGCCGAGCAGGCCCGACAGGCCCCGGCAATGCCACCCTGAACCTTCACCTTCTCGTAGAGCTCATGGAGCGGATGGTCTTTTCCGGCAAGAAGCGGCACAAGGCGTGTAGCTCTCCCTTCGAAGACAATGCCAAAAGTTTTTCCCGAAGCAGCGTAATCGAGAGCGTAAAGGAGCACATGAACGAAACACATTTCCTCATCCCGAAAAACGAAGAGCACAACCTTTTCCACGCTTCCACTCCTTTTTGCCAGGAGAAAACCAAATCCCGGAGGAGTTATTCCTCGGGGAAACACACCCGGAGGGCTTTCCGAAAGAGGGAAGGGAGAGGGTACCGTGCGAGTTCTTTAAGTGAGACCCAGGTCCCAGCTTTTACCCTTCCCTTCCCGGTTACCGAGAAAACCTCCGCCTTGATTCGATAGCGGGTGTACGCGTGCTCGAAACCTCCGGAAAACTCAAGAGTCAGGGGCACAAAGCCGTAACGCTCTCCAAGGCCTGCCACCCAATCTCTGGGGTCCCCATCGCCTTCTTTAGAGGGGAGGACGAAGAGACCGGAAAAGAGGCTATCCGCGCTCTTTTCAAGGAGTACCATTCCTTCAACCTGACAAAGGGCGATGGCAAGATGCTTGAGGACTCTTCTCTTTGGAGATTCCAAGGAAATTTCCTGCCCCTTCGACACACAGGGCTCCCTGAGGGGACAGGACGGGCACTTCGGGCATCTCGGTGTGCACACTGTTGCTCCAAAGTCCATGAGCGCCTGGTTGAAGGAACGAGGCTCTCCCTGGGGGATAGAGGAGCTCAGGGCCGCTGCTACTTCCTGAGAGATGCGTTTCCCCGGAAGGCCAAAGAACCGGGAGAGCACCCGCCTGCCGTTTGCCTCAAGGGCAAGAACTGGCTCGTTGTACCCGATGGCAAGGAGAGCCGAGGCAATGTACGGCCCGATACCGGGAAGGCTGCGGAGGGTTCGGTAGTCCCGCGGGAACTTTCCAGCGAATTGTTCCGAGAGGATTCGTGCCGTGCGGTGCAAGTCGCGAGCCCTCCGGTAATACCCAAGGCCCTCCCAGAAAAGGAAAACCTCCTCCTCTGAAGCAGAGGCAAGGCTGAATACGTCCGGAAAGCGGGCCAGGAAACGCTCGTAGTAGGGAACCACCCGAGGAGCCTGGGTTTGGGAAAGCATGACCTCTGCAACCCAAACCCGATAGGGAGTGTACTCTCGCCTCCAGGGGAAATTCCGGGCGTTATCCCCAAACCACGCAAGGAGAGTGGAAACAAAGCTCTCAAGAGGAGCCCTCTCCAAGGTAGGGGAGGGCTCCCCGGGAACTCTACTCAAGCCACACGCTCTGGAAGTACTTCCGGTCAAGGGGATGGAGCACAAAACCTTTCACGTTTTTACGAATGGAATGAGCCGCCTCAGGATGTACCCTTTCATCCTGGAGGCATTATACCACGCCTTCCGGCACGAGCTCTCGAATAGTTGGGAATTTCGTCGAGAATCCACACGGGGTGCCCTGAAAAGGCACCCCGCTTCATTTCACAGTTTCCTGTAGCAGAACCACCAGTCGAAGCATTCGAGTTCCCCGCGCTTTGCCGCCTCAAGGCGCGCCTTGGCAAGTTCTTCCGTCCCCGCAGGGGGAACGATGACCTTATCCCCGAGGAGTTCGTTGTTCGGCCAGTTCTCAGGGAGCGCCACCTTGTGGGCATCCGAGACCTGGAGGGCCTTCAGGGCACGGAGAATTTCATCAACGCTTCGGCCCACTTCCTGAGGATAGTACATGACGAGCCGTAAAATCCCCTTATCGTCCACGATGAACACGGCCCGTACGGTATTCGTACCCTTTCCCGGATGAATCATCCCGAGCGTCTGGGCAACCCGCCCGAGCTCATCGGCAATGACCGGGAAGGGGATGGGGACACCGAGTTTTTCCCGAATCCACTCTGTCCACTTGATATGGGCGAAAACCTGGTCCACAGAGAGTCCAATGAGCTCTGCGTTGAGGGCCCGGAAAGCCTCCGCTTTCTTCGCAAAGGCCACAAACTCCGTGGTGCACACCGGGGTGAAATCTCCCGGATGACTGAAGAGGACAAACCACTTCCCTGCGTAGTCATCGGGAAGCTTCTTCATCCCGTGGGTTGTCTTGACCTCCATTGAAGGGAATCGCTCTCCAAGAAGAGGCATTCTTCCGAGATTCTCCATGATTTACTCCTCCTTTCTTGCATTCAGGACATATTCCCCTAAAGTACAGGTCTTTGCTCTCTACGAGGAAGCCTTCAAGTCCCTCGTACTTCAGAGACTCAAAGGTGAAGGTGAAATCGTACACCTTCCCACACACATCACACTGGAAATGCCCGTGCTCCGAAAGAACGGCGTCGTACCTTGCCTCGTTCCTCTCTATGGTTAGGACCCGAATGACCCGAGCCTCAAGAAGAGCCGCAAGGGCGTTGTACACCGAAGCCCGGGAAAGAGTGGGTATTTCTCTTTGGAGTTCCTCGTATATTTCCTCGGCACTTGGATGCTTCCTGCTTTGAAGGAGATACTCCAAAACCCTGAGACGGATGTACGAAGGACGAACACCTCGTGACTTCAGGAACTCCTTGAGTTCACCGAATCGAGTGACTGGCCTCACCTCCTTAAATCTTTTTCAATTTTAGAATAATTCTAAAAGAAGAAAAAGTCAAGAGTGCTCTGTTAAAATTCCTTAACGCAACTTTAATCCCGTCTTTGCCCTGAACCCCTCCCCGCGCCTCATAATGGGGGTAGAACACATTGAAAGGAGTGAGGATCTTGCGGAAAATTGGTGCCGTCCTTGGGGTCGTGAGCGTTCTTGCCCTCTCCCTGATTGCTCTTGCTGCAGAAAAAATCGTGCAAGTCGATGGCTCAAGCACTGTGTACCCCATAACCGAAGCCGTGGCCGAAGAGTTCCAGAACGCCAACCCGGACATCAAAGTGACGGTGGGCATATCGGGAACCGGCGGAGGATTCAAGCGTTTCGTCCGTGGAGAAACGGACATCAACGACGCTTCTCGTCCCATCAAGGCCTCGGAAATCGAGGCCTGCCAGGCAAACGGCATTGACTTCATCGAACTCCCTGTGGCCTTCGATGCCATTGCCGTGGTGGTGAACCGGGAGAACGACTGGGTTGACTACCTCACGGTTGAAGAACTCAAGAAAATCTGGGAGCCCGAAGCCCAGGGGAAAGCCCTTCGCTTTAGCGACATTCGCCCTGGATGGCCTGATAAACCTATCACCCTTTTTGGTCCCGGAGTGGACTCGGGAACCTTTGAGTACTTCACCGAGGCCATCATCGGTGAAGCAGGAAAGAGCCGGGGCGACTACGTGGCAAGTGAAGACGACAACTTCCTTGTCCAGGGAGTGAGCCAAGACCGCTACGCCCTCGGGTACTTCGGCCTTGCGTACTACCTTGAAAACCAGGATGTGCTCAGGGCCGTCCCGATAAAGGCTGGCGAGAGCAATCCTGTACCACCAACCGCAGAGAATGTGATGAACGGTACCTACCAGCCCCTGAGCCGTCCCCTCTTCATCTACGTGAGCGCGAAGAGCGCCGAGCGCGAGGAAGTGGAGAAATTCGTCACCTTCTATCTCGAGAACGCCGCGGAGCTCGTCCAAGAAGTCGGGTACGTGCCTCTCCCTGAGAGAGCAGCCTATGAACTTGCCCTCGAGCGCTTCAAAAAGCGCGTCACCGGTTCAGTCTTTGGAGGGCATGGCGCAACGGTAGGGGTATCCATCGAAGAAATCCTTGAAAAGGAGTCGCAAGAGTGAATCCTGAGCCGTCCCCCATGGGGGACGGCTCATTTTGGGAGGTT
>JACIZN010000064.1:423-10680 GCA_014359405.1 Candidatus Caldatribacterium sp. | reverse complement strand
AGGTCCCAAGAATAAAAGCTCAGAATTATAGCTGCAAGCATTGGACCGAGAACGAAAAATAAAAATCCGAGAAGCGTAGGCAGCACGAAAAGATAACCTGCACGATTTTCCCTTTCTCCCAACTCGATTCCCCCCGAGCTAACGATCTTGCATCTTCGTTCACTAACCCAAGCCTGGTCGACCAGGCTTGGGTTAGTGAACGATAAGGTCACTCCTCTTCAAGAATCTTAGTAATCTCCTGGTGAGCCTTCATGCAGCCTTCCTCCGCAGTCATCTCATTCGCAAGGATTGCACTAACATAGCGGAGCCAAATCTCCTCAACCCTAGTAAAGGCAACTGGTGCAGGAACCGGCTTTGCAGGAAACTCTACAAGTGATTTGTAGAAAATCTTGTAATTCTTGGGGGGAAATGCACCTATCTCATCGCTCATCGCGAGAGACTTTCTAGCCGGGATATTCCCTACTGGCGCCTCTTTGGTTCCGATAAGTTTCGATTGAACATCCCTGCGTATCATATACTTGATGAACTTCCAAGCCTGCTCAGGATGCTGGCTCGTGGTGAGAAGAGGAAATCCATCTACTCCAAAAAGCGTAACTCTCGGGGTTTCTTGATCCCACTTCGGCCAATACTGAATGTCACAGTCCGAAAACCCTTCTTGCACAAATGTTACTACTGGCCATCTTCCAGCTCCAAACATTCCCACCTGACCAGCAATAAAGAGACTAAAGGTTGGGCCAAACCCAGGAGTAGGAGCAACCCTATCTTTGTAAATCAAATCCTGTAAGAACTGCATAACTTCAATAACCTTGGGATCATTGGCATTGGATCTACTTAAGTCTTCACTCAGAAGACTAGTACCACGAACAAACAGCCATGGAATAGTACCGGCAAAATAAGCTGGTTCAACCGCAAATCCATACTGGTCTGGCTTGCCATCGTTGTTTTTATCTACTGTGAGTTTCTTGGCAATTTCTAAAAACTCATTCCTTGTCCAGCTCTCCTGAGGAGCAGCAATCCCAAGTTCGTTAAACATCTTTGTGTTGTACCATATCACCATGTTGTTCCAGCTATAGGGGAGAGCATATCTTTTCTCATCAAAGACCATCGCCTCAAGAAGAGCAGGAGCTACATCATCGAAGAACTCTTGAAGTTCTGCCCTGTCTCGGTCAATGTAAGCATCAAGTGGTTGCATAAGGTTCCTGCGAAGAAGGAACAGCATCCCCTCTGTAGCTACCCACATCACATCTGGCTTTTCTCCACCAGCGATCAATGTGCTCACCTTATCAAGATACTCTCCCCACGTAGCACCAGGAACAGCAATATAGTTGACATCTATATCCGGGTTCTCAGCTATAAATTCCTTAATAGTGTTTTTCCATCCTTCGAGTGCTTCCGGAGCCCATAGCCAGAAGACAAAGTTAAGCTTGGTTTTAGTAAACGCTTTGCCTCCTGCAAGTACAAGGCACACCAAAAACAACACCAAAAGCCCTACTTTCCTAGCTTTCATCACGATCTACCTCCATCCTATTTCAAGGCCTCACTTTAATCGTCTTTCCAAATACACTAAGCAGTTCTTCTGCCCTTTTCACCCCGAGCAGAAGAACTATGACGAGAACTTTGCCTGTTATCCTCAAGAATACAAACGCTCACCCCCTTTCTTCTAACCCAGCTGAAGACGCATAACCCTCTTTCCGAAGGGCTCCCACTCATAAAGACTCTCTCAACAAGGGTTTAGTCTCAAGATATACATCAGTGATTCTCTTTCCAACTTCAACACTCTCAACAAGGTTAGTCACCGCCACTTTTCCCACTTCTACCACAGGATATGGAATAGTGCTTAAAGGAGGATTCACGTGCCGGAGAACATCAATATCGTCAAAGCCCATAATCCCCACATCTTCCGGGATTTTAAGACCAAGCCCTTTAATCAAAGAGAGAACTTCAAGGGCGTAAATATCACTTGAGCAGAAAATAGCCACTCTCTTTGGGGTGTTTAGAATCAAACCCCGGATAAGATCTCCGAAGTCCTTTTTGTCGACGACAATTGGTTCGCCCAGGTCAAGTTCTCTTATCGCCTCAAGATATCCTTGCAACCGTTCCTCTGGAGCATAGACATTCATGACATCCCGATTCCTTAGAGGAGGACAAAGAAAAACAACTCTCTGATATCCTTTCGAAGCAATAGTGCGTACTGCCTCTTTCGTCACCTCACGGTCTCGTATTCCTACAAAAGGCACAGCATCTGAAACTCGATTACAGATAGTAACGACTGGGATACCTAACTTCCCAGAGAGATGACATAGATATTCCTCAACCTCTTTCCTCCTACAGACAGGGGCAAGAATAATCCCATCAACCCGCCAGCCCGCCAAGCGTTCTAACTGGCGTTTCTCTTCAGCACAATCCTTATTTGTCAGAGCAAGCAACAGCGAGTATCCTCTTCTTCGTGCTTCTTCCTCAGCAGCATTTACAACCTGGGCAAAAAAACGATTGTAAAGATTAAATACCACCATACCTATGATCCTGGTTCTCCCTTTCACAAGGCTCCGAGCTACAAAGTTGGACTTGTAACCCAGCTCTTTAGCTACTTCAAGAATCCTCGCTTTCGTCTCAGGGCTTATTCCTCTCCGATCGTGAAGGGCCCGGTCAACTGTCCCCCGAGAAACACCACAAAGTTCAGCAATAAGCCTAGTCGTAACTTTCTTCTGAGCCATCCCTGCCAATTACCTTAACTCCGTTAAGACTTCCCCCAAGAACCTCAATATCTTGTTCAAGCTTTCCATTTTTTTTCCTCTGCCGATAGATACCCCAGGCTTTTCCTGTACTCCAAATAGCAGAGAAATTATTTTGGTTGATCACTGGGTTAAAACTCATAATTCCCTGAACCATGTCGTACTTAAAGCCACTCAAGGCCAAAAGCAACGCCCAACTCGACATTGCTCGCACATAATGATGGCCACATTCAACTTCGTCCCAAGGGTTTCGGCGGTAACCATCGTGTCTTTCCCTTACAGCCTTTACAAGGCGAAGACCTTCGTCGACAAATCCCTCCCAAATAAGGAGTGCAGCTACTTCGTATTCGGTACCAGTCCACACCTCATCACAATATACAAGGGGAAACTTTGGCCGCCCCCCTCTAGGCCAGGAACAGACAAGGAGCCCTGCCTCGTCTCCAAGGACGAAAGCGCGGTGAACGTTGTGATGCAGGCGAAAGGAAGGACGAAAATTATATTGGAAGACAGCACTGACTGCTTTTCTAACCCTCTCTTGTGGGAGAACGTACCCTAATCCTGCTACATGAGCAAGGAATTGGCCAAAGAGTTGGTCCGAAAGACATCCTTCCCCGAACTGGTAACGGTAATCGTGAAAATTCTCAAGTTTTTGAATGTAGTACTCACCATTCCAGAGTAGCTCGTCCATCTTCTGAGAACCTCGTACAAAGAGCTTCTTGTATTTCTTGGCCCTCTCCTCGTCGCCTATAAAGCGAGCCATCTCAGCTCCAGCCAGGAGGGCAGCGAAAAATAATGTACTCGTCAGAGGATTAGGGCCATAGAGCTCAATGTCATAAGTAACATGCTGCGGTCCGTCGGGTAATCCGTCTCCGTCAGTATCCCAGTATTGAATGGCAAAATCGAGAGCTTGAGCAGCTTTTTCCCACACTTCCCTTAAGAACTCGCTATCCCCAGTCAACTTCCAATCCCGGTACAATCGCACAATGGTACCAAGTTGTCCATCAGCTGCTGGTGGTAGCTTGCCCCATGGTTCCTCAGGTTTCCAACATTTGTCTACCCCAAAAGCCTTAATGGTTCTAAAATTCATCCTTCCTTTTTCGTCAGTTTCACGGAGAAATTCCACTCTCCGCATAGACTGCTCGAGTTCTGGAAAAAGGAAAGCAACAGTCTGCGCATAATTCCACACGTGGGTACAACTTCCAGGACAACATCCTTTTGTGTCAAAGCATCCCTCATACCCCAGAAATGTACCATCTTCTATACGGAAACAAGTCGTACTTCGGAGAACAACAATCCCGTTGACAAGCGCCTCAATAACATAGGGAGGTAATGTACTTCCATAAAGGGCTCTCGCAAAATCTCTCGATTTCTGTTCAAGCCATTCCTTCTTCTCCACAACATATTCTGCAACGCGCCATGCATCGGAGAAGCGAGTGGCATAGTAGTTCCGTATAATTCCCGCGCTTTCGATTCTATGATCATTTATCGCTGTATCCCAGTAAGCGGGACGGTTAGGAAAGTGCCAGGTAAGTATAAACTCAAAACTTTTTTCCTCCCCTCCCTCAAGGACGTCATGCACTGCCAGTGAGCCTACTTTGACATCAAATTCTGACAGGAGAAATTCGTTGCCCCGCAGCTGGATTTTTCCTACTTCCTCAAGTTTTCCATCTTCACAGAAATCATCCCAGAACTCGTGAGCTCCATCAAACCATCCTCCCACATACCAGTTGGGCTTCACCGACACATAGCCGTGGGTGGTGACAAGTGCCATTGTTCCATACTTAAGGTGATTTTGAGGAAGATCGGAAGAATAGAAAAGCCCGCGAAAGGCTCCTCCCTCACGATATTCATTCTTCCTCTCTCCCACAAAACGAGGTTTGCCGAAATCCCCGCACCCTTCAAAACCAACAGCGTTAAAGAGGGATGCTGCAATGCTTACCCCAAGGTTCTTTCCCGAAAGATTTTTTACCCTATACCGCAAAAACACACACGGAATTCCAGAATTGTCTGCATCGAGGGGGATGAATGGATTGAAAGCCTCGAGAGTAACTTCAACGGGCGACGCTTTATCTTCTAAACTCACTCGCGCAAAAGGATATTCTACCTCCATCCAGGACTTTTCAAAACGAGGTAATCCTGCAAGTTCGCCGGGGCTGAAACCATGGGACTTATTAAAAGGAGGCTGGATTCTGGACTCAAGAATCCGAACAAAGGGTTCCTCATTCTCTGGCTTCACCCAGAGGGCAAAAAAGGTGTAGGGAAGAGAAACTCCTTTCCCAGGTCTGTTAAAAATCTCCCAATCCCTTAACTCTCCACGCGCTCCGAGCGACACAGTACCCGTGCCGATACCCCCAAAAGGGAGAGCTACCTCACGGGCCTCCCCAGGAAAAACCCTATGACCTTCCATGCTATAGAGTCCTCCCGAAAAGGGGGAACGGTTCATTTTCTCCCTCCCAGTTGCGTGCACGTGAACGAACTCTGACCATATTCTACAACCTTGCTTTCGTATCTGTCAACTATATGTTTAGATTCACATCATGCAGGACAACTTATGAGTCTGGTATCCCCACAGGCAACCTCGGAAACTTTTCCCCAACCCTACACTCTCCTGTCCTCACCTCTGAGCAACTTCCCTACTCGCAGTACAAGCTTTTAGAATTCCTCAACCAGCTACCTAGTTTCCGAATCCTATACGTAGCTCAAGACGTTCGGACTTGCAGGCCTTTTGGGGCTTCTAAAGTGGTCTTTAGAATCTTTGACTATCCTTAACCTTCCTTAAAGAGTGCAAGGTTACAGAGAAAGTCCTTAAGGAGGTAAACACTCTTACAAACCCTAGAAACTCCCTCGCCCTCCCCGGAAAAAGGAAGGCTTTCGCCTCAAAGGCGGGAGGGATTGGGGAATAAAGCAAGAAGCCTTTCTCAGGGCATCGAGGTTTTCAAGGACCCAAAGGTAGAGGTCAGTTACGGTGCGATTCGGGAATTTCCTCAAAAGACCACTCTCTTCGATGGTACGAGCTACCCCCTGGTAGCAGTGGCTGTACCATCCCGAGACGGCTTCATCCCACGGAAGGCACGAAGCACCATCCTTGTTCGGGCACGAGGAGCACTGGAAGCACTGGATGAGGCGGAGGAGCTCGAGATACCCCCAGGGATAGTCACCTTGAGGGGGAGTTTCGTCTTTTCCCTAAAAATCCGTTCTTCAAGGTAGTGGAACGTTGCCTCCGGTGAATCCTTCGGGGCATCCTTCGGAAGGGGAATCTCCACAACTTCCGCGTCGATGTAGAGGGCTCCTTCGGCTTTCGCCACGGATATCCGGTGATGCCCATCCCGGACGAAGTAGAAATCTCCGATTTTCACGAGGGAAACCGGCGGGAGAGGTTTCCCTTCCTGGTAGAGCGCATGAATCCGTGCCCAGCGGTGCCGGTCCCGCCGGGAAAGAGGAAGGAATTCTCGATCAAAGTCGGCGAAACGGTTCTCGGTCCCAACAATGCGTGCAATGGGTACAGCCTGGATACCCCGGTACATAGCTTCTCCGGTCCCCACGATTTCCTCCCAGGAAGCAAGGGGAAAGAGGCGGCGCCTGTGGTGCTTGAGCTTTCCAAGGATTTTCTTCCATACTCCTCGATAGTAGAGATGGTCAAAGGTTCGGAGACTCTCGTAGAGACCCATGGGCATCCCCTAACCCCATTATACCCCCGGCGACAAATCGACCAAAATGCGGTACAATAAAAGGGAATTCGCAGGGAGGGAAAGGGGTATGGAAGCAGAGAGCCTGCGCCGACTTGCTCGTTGGCTGTACCCGGGGATGCGGGTCAAGCGGTGGCTTGTCCTCGCAGTCTTTGGGGTGTTACTCATTTCCCTGGGTATGAGCCTCATCCTCTCGGTTCCCTCGTTCCGGGGGTTCTACAACCTCTGGCGGCGCTTCGTTTTCTCCTTTTTCGGCCACCAGTACCTTGCTGTGGCCTTTGGCCTTGCCTGGATTGTTGGTGGAGCCATCCTCATCGTCTGGGGTCTCCAGAGAATGAACCGTTCCATCATCGGTGCTCTCATGCCGGAGCGAGAACGGGACGTTGCCGAAGTTATTTTCCGGAGCCGCCAGCTTGCCCGGGGTCCCCACATCGTGGCGATTGGTGGGGGACATGGTCTGTACACCCTTCTCCATGGTCTCAAGGAGTACACCACGAACATCACCGCAATAGTCACCGTTTTTGATGACGGAGGGAGTTCGGGAAAGCTCCGGCGGGACATGGGCGTCCTACCCCCGGGGGATATCCGGAACTGTCTCATTGCCTTAGCGGATACCGAGCCCCTCATGCGGGACCTTTTCCAGTACCGGTTCGATGAAAACAACGAGCTCAAAGGACACAACTTTGGGAATCTCTTCATCGCCGCCCTGACGCAGGTGACGGGGGATTTCCAGCGGGCAATCCTTGAGTCAAGCAAAGTCCTTGCCGTCCGCGGTCGGGTACTCCCCACAACCTTAGAAAACGTGGTTTTAAAGGCCGAATGTGCCGATGGGTCGATTGTGGTGGGCGAGTCAAACGTGGGTTCCTGCGGGAAGAGAATCAAGCGTATTTTCCTCGACCCACCTCACGTTCCCACAACCCCTGAGGTCGTGAGAGCCATTGAAGAGGCGGATCTCATCGTCCTTGGCCCGGGAAGCCTCTACACGAGTGTTCTCTGTAACCTCGCCGTGGCGGAGGTTCGCGAGGCAATTCTGCGGTCTTCTGCCCCTCTTGTCTTTGTCTGCAACGTGACGACGCAGCCAGGAGAGACCGATGGGTACACGTTCTCCGATCACCTCGAAGCGGTGTTCCAGTTCCTGCCAAAAGAACGGGTGAATTACGTCCTCGTCAACGGCGAGAAACCGGATCCCGAGGTTCTCGAAGAGCTCGGGCGTTCCGGTATCGTCCCCATCCTTGCTGAGGGAGGCGAATGGGACTTTCCAGGAAAAATTCTCGAGGCGCCTCTCCTCTCAAGAGAATACCCCACACGACACGATCCCGACCGCCTTGCTCAGGCGCTCTTTGAGATTCTCCTTGAGGAGAAGCCTTCCTTTGGATTCTACTTTGCCCTCCACACCAAGAACGGATTCAAAAAGCTCAAAATCGCACGCCTTGTGAGCCGCCTGGGGAAGCGAGCCTTCAGCCGGAATTCCTGAGAGCGGCACGAACCACACACGTTGCTACATCGGCCATATTCTCGAGTTCCCCAAGAGGAAGGGAAATTCCCAGAGAACTGCGAAGGTAAAGGATTTCTCTTTTGACCTCAAGAAGGATTGCGAGGGCCTTTTCAAGCCCTTCTTTCTTCCTCTCTATCCCTGCGTACTCCCACATGACCTCCTGGATAGTCTGCCGAAGCTCCGAGTAGCGTTTAGCGTCTCCCAGGGTTCCAGGACACCCTGGGAACGGGAGAATCGAAGGAGGCACAAGAGGAACCTCAAAGCGAGCTATAGCCTGCGCCGCCCGAAAGGCAAAGGTGAGCCCTTCAAGGAGACTCGTTGAGGCCAACCGATTCGCGCCATGCACTCCACTGCAGGCGACTTCTCCCACCGCGTAGAGGCGGCGCACACTCGTTCTCCCCCAGGTATCGGTGAGAACACCTCCACAGGCAAAGTGGGCTCCAGGAACAACAGGAACAGGCTCCTCGAGGGGGTTGAAACCCCGCCGGGTGAGCTCTTCGAAAATTTCGGGGAAGCCAAAGCGGAGTCTTTCCCCTAAAGGTCGGAGGTCGAGGAAAACGTGAGAAAGGTTTCGCTCCTTCATGAGTCTGAATATCGCTCGAGCAACGACATCTCTTGGTGCCAGATTCCCAAGGGGGTGGAAACGCTCAAGAAAGGGTGTCCCTTGATCATCGCAGATTGTAGCCCCCTCCCCTCGCAGGGCCTCAGAAAGAAGGAAAGAATGGGCACAAGACGAATCGTAAAGGAGGGTGGGGTGGAACTGAATGTGCTCCATATCGGCCAAGGGGACCTGGGCGCGGAGCGCCAGGGCAAACCCATCCCCCGTGGACCAGGGACCTCCCGAGGAGTGACGAAAGAGCGCATTCAGCCCCCCTGTGGCAAGAACGGTGGCATGGGCAAAAATAGGGAAAATCTCGCCATCCTTAAGAACATAGGCGCCGAAGCACTCGGGTCTCCCATAGCGGCTTTCTGCTTCCCGAGCATACTGAAAGGAGGTGATGAGCTCTAAGGCAAAGGTACCGGTCAAAAGAGTAACATTCTCCTCTCTGCGCAGCGCCTCGTTGAGATGCCTCTGGATGACTCTCCCTGTGTAGTCCTTGACGTGGAGAATCCGCCTTCTTGAGTGGGCTCCTTCTTGGAAGAGGTCCCATGTGCCGTCAGGCTTTCGCTCAAAGGGAACTCTGAGTTCCTCGATGAGGAATTTCTGAACGAGCACCGGTCCGAGGCGGGCAAGAACTCGGGCGCTCCTTGGAGAAGCCGTTTTTCCTGAAGCCTCAAGGATATCTCGCGCCAGGAGATCGGTACCGTCCTTCTCTCCCCGGAAGACAATGCCTCCCTGGGCCTGCGCGGTATTCGTCTCCTCAAGGGAAGTACCCTTGGTAATGAGGCAGACCTTTTTCCCTTTCTGGGCAAGGAAAAGGGCAAGGGAGCTTCCTGCAATGCCGTTTCCGATGACAAGGGCGTCGTAGACCATCCTCATGCAATCTCAAGGCTCATATCGATTCCGGTGGCATGGTGTGTCATGTACCCGGTGGAGATGATATCCACACCCTGTTCAGCCACAAGGCGCACGTTATGAGGACCAATGCCTCCTGAAGCTTCAACGAGAGCCCGTCGCTTCACCACTCGCACTGCAGTTCTGATATCTTCAAGGGACATGTTGTCAAGGAGTACCACGTCGGCTCCGGCCTCACAGGCCTCATGGACATCCTCAAGGCTCTGGCACTCAACAACAATTTTCGCCGTGAAAGGAATGGCTCGGCGCACCCGAGCAATCGCCTCTTTCACCGAGCCACAGAGGACAAGATGGTTATCCTTAAGGAGAACACAATCATAAAGCCCCATCCGGTGGTTCACACCTCCACCGCATCGGACGGCGTACTTTTCAAAGAAGCGCAACCCTGGAGTCGTCTTCCGGGTATCGGCAATACGAACCGGAAGGTCGGCAACAAGGTCAACGAGTTCCCGCGTCCGGGTCGCAACCCCACAGAGCCGGGAGAGAAGATTCAAAGCCACCCGCTCCCCCTCGAGAATTGCCCTGGCCTTCGCAAGGACACTCAAAAGGATT
The DNA here is from genome assembly GCA_014359405.1 of Candidatus Caldatribacterium sp. Classification (NCBI taxonomy): domain Bacteria; kingdom Pseudomonadati; phylum Atribacterota; class Atribacteria; order Atribacterales; family Candidatus Caldatribacteriaceae; genus Candidatus Caldatribacterium; species Candidatus Caldatribacterium oleiphilum. The sequence goes on along the minus strand of JACIZN010000064.1, from coordinate 699 downwards.
GTCCCCGGGGAAAATCGAGCCCCCTCAGGAACGTGCGTCTCTCCCTTTGCTCCGGCATCAAGGAGCTCAAAAATCCGCAGGGCAAAGGGGCCACCTGCCATGACTCCCGGTTCTTTGGCCACGATATGGGCACGAACTATCTGCTCTCCAAGTTCCCCAAGACCCTGAGTCGTAAGGTCAAAGGGGCCGATGTCCTCGGCAAGGAACTGCCGGAGATACGTATCGAGATCCCACGGAGTAAGGCCGTTCATTTTCTCACCCTCTCTTGGCAAGATG
>JACIZN010000064.1:0-413 GCA_014359405.1 Candidatus Caldatribacterium sp. | reverse complement strand
CTGGAGAGAGCCGGATCCTCCACAACCCCCCAGAGGAGGAAGGAAGCGATGAGTTCTATGGCACCTCTTCTTCCAAACCGAGCTCCCATCGCCTGATTGTACTCAAAAAGGGAAACCGGATGGAAAAAGAGGTCTGCCGTTTCGGCAACTTTCTCCATTTGCACTGGCACCACCGTTTTCCCAAGTCCGGTAGCCTGGATGAGAATTCTCTGGTCCGCACTCACCACATACGTTGCTTCCTGGAGTGCTTCAAGGGCAAAACGGGTAAGGTTAACGTATGCCTTTCTCTGCACCAGGTACCCTTCAATGACCTCGCCTTCGAAACTCTCAAGGAAAATCCAGCCGTTTTGCGCCGCAATGCCTCTTGCAACCTCAAGGGAAATACCTTTGGGGATACTGCAGAGAAGGTACAA
>JACIZN010000063.1:7260-10802 GCA_014359405.1 Candidatus Caldatribacterium sp. | reverse complement strand
GAGCTCCATCCTCTCCCCCCAGAACGTGAAATCGACATGCTCCTTGCAACCGGTGAACAGGTGTCCATTGCCCTTCTCTCCATAGCTCTCTTTGCTCGGGGAATTTCTTCCATCTCCCTCACCGGAGGGCAAGCAGGCATCATCACCACCGATACGCACACCAAGGCCCGCATTCTTCGGGTACAGGTTGAGCGGATCCTCCGCCACCTCGAGGAGGGTAGAGTCGTCATTGTGGCAGGTTTTCAGGGAATCACCGAAAAAGGGGATATCACCACCCTTGGGCGAGGAGGGAGCGATACCACAGCCTGCGCCTGGCGGCAGCCTTACACGCCGATGTGTGCGAGATTTACACTGACGTTGAGGGAGTTTTCACTGCCGATCCTCGCATCGTTCCGAAGGCCCGCAAAATACCTCGCATTTCTTACGATGAAATGTCCGAAATGGCGAATCTCGGGGCAAAGGTTCTCCAGCTGCGGGCAGTGGATTTTTCTCGGCTCTACGGAGTTCGGGTTCATGTCCGTTCAACCTTCTCGGAGAATGAGGGGACGTGGGTTGAGGAGGTAGAGAACGTGGAGGACGTAAAGGTGCGGGCCATAACCCACAGCCTCGATGTCGTGAAGGTCGTGCTCCTTGGAGTTCCAGATGAACCCGGAGTGGCAGCCCTGGTGCTCCGAACCCTTGCAGATTGTGCGGTATCCCTTGATATGATCATCCAAAGCGAAGGACGGGAAGGAAAAAAGGACATCGCTTTTGTGGTCCCTGAAGAGGACAAGGGAAAAGTTCAGAGGGCACTTGAGAATCTGCGAAAAACACTCCCTTTCGAGGGCGTGAAATTCGATGAAAAGGTGGGGAAAGTATCCGTTGTGGGAGCAGGAGTGGCAAGCGATCCCCATATCGCCTTTCGTATGTTCGACACCTTAGCACGACAGGGAATCAACATCGACATGATCAGCACTTCGAACCTTCGAATTTCCTGCCTCATTCCAAGGGATCGGGTTGCCGATTCTGTTCGGGCACTCCACGAGACATTCATAGAGGATAGCGAGGTGATGCTCCGTGAGGACTCTTAGAGTTGCAGTGGTTGGTGCCACGGGCGCTGTAGGCCAGGAAATGCTCCGTATCCTTGAAGAACGAAACTTCCCAGTGGGTGATTTGAGACCTTTGGCCTCGCCTCGTTCACTGGGAAAGAAAGTTCGCTTCAAGGGAGAGGATATCCCCGTAGAGGTCCTGAGTCCTTCAAGCTTCAAGGGGTGCGATCTTGCCCTCTTTAGTGCTGGGGCTTCGGTGAGCCGGGAGTTTGCTCCTTGTGCCACCTCAAGTGGATGCCTGGTCATAGACAATTCCTCGGCGTTTCGTCTTGAGGACGATGTTCCGCTCATCGTTCCGGAGGTGAACCCCCACCGTGTCCATGACGTGAAGAGAAGAGGCATCATCGCCAATCCGAACTGCACCACAATCATCTCCATTGTTCCCCTCAAGCCGCTCCACGATTACGGGAAAATCCGCCGCATTGTTGCCGCAAGTTACCAGGCAACCTCTGGAGCAGGAGCCCAGGCTATGCGAGAACTCGAAGAGCAGGTCATCGCCTACGCTCAGGGGAAACCCCTTGAGGTTAAGGTATTCCCGTATCAAATTGCCTTCAACCTCATCCCCCAAATCGATGTATTTTTGGAGAACTTCTACACCAAAGAGGAAATGAAAATGGTCTGGGAAACCAGAAAAATCATGGAAGACCCCACCATCCAGGTCACAGCAACCTGTGTTCGGGTTCCTGTTTTTCGGGCTCACTCGGTAGCCCTCAACATTGAAACGGAGCGGAAAATCACTCGAGAGAAGGCCATTGAGCTCCTCTCGAGTTTCGAGGGAGTGGTTGTCCAGGATGACCCACAGAACCGCTCCTATCCCATGCCACTTTTTGTAGCCGGAAAGGACGCATGCTACGTGGGACGAATACGGGAAGATATTTCCTCAGAGCGAGGGCTTAACCTCTGGGTTGTGGGGGACCAACTCCGCAAGGGTGCCGCTCTCAACGCCATTCAGATTGCCGAACTCCTCCTCAAAGAGGGAATCCTTTAAGCTTTGCGATGCGCTCCTTTTCGGAGAGAACCCTACCGTTTTCATCGACAGCGTAGAGAACACCATCAATAATTCTCGTCTGCACCTTTCCCAAAGCCCAGGGGTTTCCTGCAAGGTGGGGTGCATCAAAAAAGCCCTTCTCAACCGCCATGCTCAGGACTCCTGGGTTAAGGAAAGGATCTCCTTCTTTGTCCTTTCCGAGGCACCGCACAGCCTCAAGGAGGATAAGGGCTTCGTTCTTTATCCGTTCCCGGTGCTCCTCAACGAAAGAATCCCTCGTGACATCGGGCAGGTCGAAGAGAGCATCTCGGAAAACCCCCTGAACGATGTGGGCACTCTCAATGACCTCCTCGGGACGGGCAAGGTGGTCTCCCTCTGAGAAATTCACAACGTGGACAATGTGGGGTTTGAGGAAAAGACCAAGAAACGTCGAGGCCGCAAGCTGCCCTTTGGCCATGTCAAGGTGAGGAGAAAAGTGGGCCAACCCTCCGCGGATCTGGGTGAAGATCGTAAAGTTTTCGTCTTCGAGAGCAGCAATAAGGTCCTTCTTGGCAAGCATTTTCGCCAAGTCTGCCCGAGGAGAAATTCCAGGCGGGGTGTTCAGCATGTACTGCGCCACGTAGTACCGGACTCCGAGTTTTTTGGCAATGTACGCCCCAAGGAAGAAGGAAGCCACTGCAACACTATCCGGAGCGTCCCGAAGGCTCCACTGGTGGGCATCGTTGACTTCAAGAGGAACACCAAGCTCCGCATAGGTTGCCATCGCCTCGAGATTCTCTTCAATAGCCCGGGGGAGAGGTCTTCTGGAACGCCCGTCGAGCTCACTGTACCAGAAAACGGGTACCGCTCCCCAGGCGATGTGGATTGTCTCGTGAAGGAGATGCGCCCACTCTCTGAGGTGGTTCGTTCCGCTGTAGCAGCGGAGAAGAGGAAAATTCCCGGTCCGAGAAGCTTCAAAGATGGCAACGAGGTCCTCTCTCCTTCTTAGGGGAACTCCCCCGGCGCCTTTGTGGGTTTCGTCCATAAGGTGGGGCTCAAAGAAGAATTCCTGGGCATTCTGGTCCGGGCCAAGAGAGATGACATCGACAACCTTTGCCTCGCTTATGCGCCGTACACCCTCGACGGTCTCTGCAACCGAGGGAAGGCCAAAGTGGTGTCGGAGGAGGGGAAAAGGATGCTTTGCGGCAATTCTCTCGGGAAGAGTTTGAGGGTAGAGTTCCTCCTCTTTGCTCTCGCAAGAGGTGGTGAGACTTGCCACAATCTCCGAAAACGGCTCCTTCCCCGTGAAAATGTAGGCGAAAAGGCCGGTTTCTCGAGCCACGGGCTCAATTTGGGGGGTGCAACTCAGCATCCAGGTAACACCCGAGAGATTGTGCTCCACCACAAGCTCTTTGAGTTTTTTGAAGAGCTCCCTTGCCACGCCTTCGGTAAGGCGGTACCCAACCATGACTGCAGAGGGGCCTTCC
>JACIZN010000063.1:0-7250 GCA_014359405.1 Candidatus Caldatribacterium sp. | reverse complement strand
TACTGCATCCACAACTTCCTCTGGAGAACGAGCAGGACCGAGGAAAACCCCCTCGTACCCGAAGCGCTCTGCAAGGGTGAGGAAACGGTACACCCCAGCTACATGAACACAGGTTCCCAAAGAAGCCCCGAGAATCTTTTTACTCCTCATCGGTGACCACCAGATTGTGAATTTCTTTGACGCTGAGTCCTTGAAGTCCGAGTTTCTCCACCGTTCTTCCCTCCTTCCAGTAGTCCCTTTTGTGCAGAACGCAGGCAAGGTGAATGAGGCTATCAATGGTTGGAGTGGGAACACCAAGCATTCTTCCCAAGGAGGCTATGGGGACGAGGCTCGTTGGCACATCTTCAGTGATGTACCGGTGGAAGATCGTAGAGGGGGCACGAATACCCTGGTATCCTGTGTTATTCTGAATAGCCTCAAAGAGGTCCCTTCCTGAGACATCGTACGCCGAGTACAGCCATTCCCGGGCCGTTATGGCCCGTACTCCCAGGGCTTCAGCCACCCTGACCCTCTCTCGGTCCACTTCTTCAAGAATGAGGGCCACTGAAGGTGTAACACCTTCAATGTAGTAGTCGAACTCCCCATGGGTGCTCTCAATGCGTGCTGCGTTGAGAATGGTGATAGTGGGGTGGAACACGGCGCCAATATTGTTGAAGCTCGTCTTGAGAACGTTGTCCTCAGGGATGAACTGCGGTAGGGCTATTCGAAGGGCCTGCACAACGCGCACCGTCTGGTACGCCGGAAGAGCAGCCACAGGGATGCTGTTTTTCACCCGAAATATCCGGACTTGGGCAGGTCCACAGATACGGCTGGCAAAAAGAAAAGTCTGCGCTTCAGCGACGAGAACTCTTTTTGAACAGCCCCTCTCCCGAAGTACCTGGCGAACCTCCAGGGCCCCTCCGGTTCTTCCCGGGTTCAGGACGATAATCTGTTCGTCCTCAAGGTAGGGACTCAGACGCTCAGCAAGGTCCCGGTGCGCGGTGGCAGGAGCGACGACCATAATGATGTGGGCGCCTGCTACAGCCTCTCGGATATCGGGCGTGGCAACTGGAATAGGAGCGAATCCGTTGATTTCTCCCTCGACCTGGATGCCTCCAAGAAGCTGTATGGGGCGAAGGCGCTCAGGGGTTCGGTTGAAGAGCCGCACCTCGAAGCCCCGGAGGGCAAGGTACCCTGCAAGAGCTTGTCCACCATGACCTGCGCCAAGAACGGCAAACACCAAGGAGTCACGCACGAGTTCTCCCTCGCTTCATGGCGATGTGGAAGAGACGTCGAATCATTCCCGCATAGCTGATGTCCAAAGCAGCACACATTTCAGGAAAGGGGCTCCGGCGATAGTAAAGGAGGGGAAGGGCGTTGATTTCGATGAAAAGGGGCATGTTCTCTTTCTCAGAGAGAATGAGACGAAATGTGGCGTAATCACGCATGTTGAGTTCTCGGAATACCTTGAGGCTCATCTTCTGGATGGACGCCAGAACCTCTTCCGGGAGATCCGCCACCCCAAGGATTTGCTCACTCCGTTTCACAATTTCCTCTGAGGAGGGAAACTCCCGAGAAAGGGGAGCCATCTCCACAACCGGAAGGGGCTCAACTTCTCCATTGTTGCCCCAGAGTCCTGCAACAAGTTCCCTTCCCACCACATACCTCTCGATGATGACCTTTTCTCCAGTCATCTCAAAGACTCGCAGAGCCGCTTCCTGGAGTGATACGGTATCCTGGACTAAAAATCCTCCAAGCTTTCTTCCCCGGTGTTCTCGGAAACGAGGCTTCACAAGGAGAGGAAATTCCAGATTCTCAGGCCAGGAACTCCCCGGAGACCAGAGGAAAAAGGAGGGCGTAGGGACACCAAGCCCTCGGAGCACCAGTTTCGTCAGAGATCGGTCAAGGCAGAGGGAGTGAACGACTGCCCGAGAACCGAGGTAGGGAATATCAAGGGCGTCAAGGATAAGAGGCAAAAGTGCCTGGCTGTAGACCGACGAAACACAGGTGGTTACATTGAATACGAAATGAATATCACTTTCTGCAAGCACTGTGGCAACTTCTTCAAGAGGCCGTTCAACGTCAAAGAGAATAACCTCATGCCCCGTCTCCCTGAGCGCCTCCTGAATGAGAAGGAGGGTTTGCCCTTTCAGTTCCTGTTGCGTGGCGTAGTACTCTTCTTCCTCCGCAGCAAGCACAGATTGATTGTAAGCGAGGAGAATCTTCGACGTCGGCGGCAAGAACATCACCCCCCTCCAGTATACCACTGAAGGGGGGAATCAAGAAGAGCAAGGGTGGAAACCTACAGTTTGAACCTCTTCACCCTCTCGTGGAGTTCCTCAGCAAGCTGAGCCAAAGCCGTAACAGCTTTATTGATTTCCTGGAGTGAGGCGTTCTGTTCCTCTGCTGAGGCAGATACCTCCTCACTTGCTGCAGCATTCTCTTCGGAGACCGATGCCGCTGCAGCGATTTTGTCGGTGATAACCTTAATGGCCTGAGCAATTTCGGAGAGTTCGCTTTCATCTCCAGCAGTCTCACAGTAGTATATCGGTTACGTGCAATCCCTAAGAGGGAATCAAAAAACCTTTTTGTGGTAAGATAGAGCCGGTATGGAGGGAGATATGTATGGAAGAGTGGAAGGGGAAAGTTGCTCTCATCACAGGGGCAAGTCGGGGCATCGGTCGAGCCATCGCGCAGACCCTTGCGAAAAAGGGCCTATCCCTTGCGCTCTGCGCCCGCTCGCAGACGCAACTTGAGGCCCTTCGGGATGAACTCCGCTCAAGTGGTGTTGAGGTTTTCATTCTCTCCGGGGACCTTGCAGATCCCCAGTTTCCCCCCCGCTTCGTGCGCGAAGCGGGAGAGTACTTTGGAAGAATCGATGTAGTGGTGAACAACGCCGGAGTAGCCCTCTCGAAGCCCCTTGAGGAAACAACTCTTGAGGAGTGGGAACTCCAGATGGCGGTGAATGTTCGCGCTCCTTTTCTCATTTGCCGGGAGGCTTTGCCGTACCTTCGCCGCTCATCCCTTGCGACCATCATCAACATCTCTTCCGTTGTCGGTACCAAAGGGTACGTTCACCAGGGGGCGTACACCGCCTCAAAACATGCCCTTATGGGTTTCACGAAAGTCCTTGCCCGAGAACTCCACAGAGAGGGCATCAGGGTCCATGTCATTGCCCCCGGAGGAGTGGAAACGGACCTCATTGCCACGATGCGTCCGGACCTTCTTGGAGAGAAACTCATCGCTCCCTCGGAAATTGCCGAAATCGTATGGTTTCTCCTCTCCCTGCGGCAAGGAAACGCCGTTATCGATGAGGTGAACGTTCGTCGAGCTTCAAACGAGCCATGGAAATAGGAGGAAAAAACAATGGAGCTTTTCCTTGGGGTGAAAAGCGATCCCATAACCTATCGGTACTCTTTCGAGTGGCTCTTTGACCTCATGGCCGAGGAGGGGGTTACATACCTCCAGCTTGGAACGTTCTTTGAACTCTACTTCCTCCCGGATTCCTACTTTTTGCGGCTGCGGGAGGAAGCCCAAAAGAGAGGCATCGTCATATCGAGTGTTTTCTCCGCATACCGGGAACTTGGGGGATTCCTTTCTGAAGACCCGGAGCTTGTTCGGGTAACCGAGCGAAACTACCGGCGTCTCATTGAAGTAGCCGCTATCCTTGGTGCTTCTTCCTGTGGCGCCTCGATGGGCGCTTTTCCCCGAGATCGCCTCTTTCTCCGAACTCAAGGAATTGCACAGTACCTCGAGAGAATGAAAGAACTCCTCCACTATGCCAAATCCTGCGGCCTTGCATGGCTCACCGCAGAACCCATGTCCTGCTTTGCCGAGCCTCCTTGCAGTGCAGAGGAGGTTAGGCAGATTGGAGAGGAGCTCACTCTGTACTGGCAGAGGCACAAAGACAGTGCGGCTCGATTTGGGTTCTGTGCCGATGTGTCCCATGGCTGGGTTGATGAAACGGGAAATCTTCGGGAGCATCACCTTTCCCTTTTTGTCGCAACCTTCCCCTATCTCCATGAGTTCCACTGGAAGAACACCGATGCCATGTACCATGAAACCTTTGGTTTTGAGCGAGAAAACCGTAATCGAGGTATCATCGATGCCCGGGAAATACTCTCCCTCCTTGGGAAGTACAGCTACCTCCTCCCTGAAGAGCGTCTTGTGGGATACCTGGAACTCCCAGGGCCAAAGCTCGGCCGCGACTATAGCGACCGCCTCCTTGGACCGATGCTCCGGGAGTCCCTTCGGTACCTGAAGCAGGTGCTCTCGGAGGAGGTCAGAAGCATCCCCGTTAAAGAGTAGAGAAAGGAGGGATACCATGCGGCTTTTAGTGTGTCTTCTGGCACTTCTTTGGATAGGAAGCTTTGGTATCTCCGGATACGCTCGGGATAGAATTCCTCTCCCGTCCCCAAGGTTAGAGAGCGACACATCCATAGAAGAGGCACTCCTCAGACGCCGTTCCCACAGATCTTTCGCATCTTTACCTTTATCTCTCCAGGAAGTCGCTCAGCTCCTCTGGGCAGCTCAAGGAGTCACGGACAAAGCCTCGGGATTCCGCACCGCTCCTTCAGCCGGTGCTCTTTACCCCCTCAAGGTGTACCTCGTGGCCGGGCAGGTTGAGGGTCTTGCACCAGGGGTGTACGGTTACCTTCCCGAAGAACATGCTCTTTACAGAGTCCTCTCGGGAGATCGGCGGGAGGAGCTCTTCCGGGTTGCTCTCTTCCAGGAATGGATTCGAGAAGCGCCGGGAATTCTTGTCTTCACCGCCCTGTACGAGCGAACAACCCGAAAGTACGGCGAACGGGGAATCCGCTACGTCCATATGGAAGCGGGCCATGCGGCGCAAAACGTGTACCTTCAGGCTGAGGCTTTGAATCTCGGAACAGTGGTTGTTGGAGCTTTTGAGGATAAGGGCGTGCAAAGGGTTCTTGGGCTTTCCGAAAAGGAAGCGCCCCTTTACCTCATGCCAGTGGGGAGAAAGGGTGATTGACAGAGGGTGTGTTTCTCGGTATCCTAATCGAGGGTTGCGCATGAGAGGAAAAAGAGTGTGCCACACAAAAAAATCCATCTTCCCCGGAGCAGGGAAGATGGATTTTTTTTGTGTCTTACCTTTAGGGGGTGGGAAGGGTGTGGGTCCATCGACACCTCACGGGAATACACCACTTGACCCGGGAAGATATTCTCTTCATCCTCGATCGAGCGATGCACTGGCGGGAGTTTTTGGAACATTCCCCGAAGTTCTCGAACACCCTCTCGGGGTATTCCATGGTATGTCTCTTCTTCGAACCAAGTACCCGCACGCGGATGTCCTTCGAGATGGCGGGAAAACTTCTCGGTATGAACGTTGTCCATTTCTCCCTTGAGGGGAGTAGCCTCGAAAAGGGAGAGAGCTTCCGTGACACGGTTCGAACCATTGCGAGAATGAAGACCGATGTTCTGGTGGTTCGGCACCGAACAAGTGGCATACCCGAGTACCTCGCCACTTTCCTTCCCTGCCACATTGTGAATGCGGGAGACGGGCTCCGAGAGCACCCGACTCAGGCACTTCTTGACCTTTTGGCCATGCGACGGACCTTTGGAAGGGTCGAAAACCTCAGAGTGACGATTATCGGTGATATCTTCCACAGCAGAGTCGCCCGATCCCTTGCCTTGGCCTTGGGGAAGCTCGGAAGCCAGGTGACCGTCTCTGGCCCTCCGACCCTTGTGCCCAAGGAGGTTGAAGCCCTGGGAGTGACACGAGTCTTTCCAGTGGAAAAAGCGGTAGAAGGTGCAGATGTTGTCTACCTTCTCCGAATTCAGCGGGAGCGTCAGGAAGCAGGGTACTTCCCAAGCCTCAGAGAGTACGCTCGCTTTTTTGGCCTTGGGGAAGAATTATTCGCAGAGCTCAAGGAATCCACTGTTATCATGCACCCTGGTCCCGTAAATCGGGGTGTGGAAATCGGCTACAGCTTTGTGGAACACGGTGCCTCACTCATTGAGGAGCAGGTCACCTGTGGAGTAGCGGTACGCATGGCCGTTCTTGAAATCCTTCTCTGTGAGGGGAAAATCCGATGACGCGGAGAATCCTTATCCAGCGGGGAACCCTTGTACTCCCAGACAGAAAAACCCTTATGGACGGAGATGTTCTCATCGAAGGGGGGGTTATCACCCGCATCGGCAAGGGTCTTTCCGATCCTCAGGCGTACGTCATTGACGCCTCAGGGCTTCTTGTGGGACCAGGCTTTGTGAACCTCCACGTTCATTTCCGAGAACCAGGAGGAGAGGCAAAAGAGACCCTTGAGACCGGGGCAAAAGCTGCAGCAAGAGGAGGATTTACCACTGTTCTTGCGATGCCCAATACCTCCCCCCCTCTTGATGACCCTCTCGTTGTCCAAAGCCTCGTCCTTAAGGCGCGGTCTATTGGGTTCACCCATCTCCTCTTTGCAGGAGCTATAAGCCGGGGCTGTCAGGGAAAGGAGATGGCTGAATACGGCCTTTTAAAAGAGGCAGGAGTGGTGGCGCTCAGCGATGATGGAACAAGCGTTGAGAGTTCAAGGCTCCTTTATCTTGCCTTCCAGTACGCCCAGTACTTCGATCTCCCCTTCATTCTCCACGAGGAGGACCAGGAGCTCTCCCGAGACGGCCACATGCACGAGGGAGAGACGGCTTTCCTTCTTGGTTACAAGGGAATACCAAGGGTTGCCGAGGACAGTCGCATGGCAAGAGACATTCTTCTTGCTCTGAGTACCGGTGTTCGAGTCCACTTCACCCATCTCTCCACCGAAATGAGTGCAGTGCTTCTTCGCCTCTTTAGGGATAAAGCTCCCATCAGTGCCGATGTGACCCCCCACCATCTCCTCCTTACTGCGGAGGACGTTCCAAGACTCGGTAGTCTTGCCAAAGTGAAACCTCCCCTGCGGGAGAAAAGGGACATCGAAGCCCTGAAGTCAGCCATTGCTGAGGGAGTTATCGACATCCTCGCCTCGGACCACGCTCCCCATGCCCCTGAGGACAAAGGAGGAAGCTTTATTGATGCTGCGTTTGGCATCTCGAACCTCGAAGTGACCGTCCCCCTTTATGTGAAAGCCCTCATCGAGGAGGGCGTTATCGACTGGGTTGAGCTCTGGAGAAAGTTGAGTTACAACCCCGCTTGCTTTTTGAAACTCGAACGCAAGGGAGTTCTTGCGGAAGGGAAGGATGCGGACATTACGATTCTCGATCCCCAGACCGAATGGGAAGTAGACGTTGCACAGTTTGAGTCAAAGGGCAAGAATTGCCCTTTCCAG
>JACIZN010000062.1 GCA_014359405.1 Candidatus Caldatribacterium sp. | reverse complement strand
TGTAGCTCAAGCCCTCATCAGGAAGAGTTTCCGGGCCGTTATCAGCCTGAACAGTGGAGGCAAACCACCGCTCATCGATGCCGCCCCGATGGACTCCAAAGGCGTAGTAGTCGTCAGGGTGAAGCTTGAGCCTCCTTCCAGGAATACAGAAAGACCTGGGAACCCAGGTGGGGAAAAGACGTAGGACTCCTTGTCCTTGGTTCAGAGCGATATCGAGAAGCCTTGCCATCGTTGCCATACCTATCCCCTTCCTTCATTTTTTAAAAGGATACCGCAAACCTGGTAAAAAGTCTATTGGTAACGTTTGCCCTAAAACTACCACAAGCAACTTTCCCTGTCAACATTGGTTTTTCTGGCCTCCTCGTGATATAATTTCCCAAGGCTTAGAAAACGTTTCCAAAAGAGGGCCTATGGCGTCCATCAGGGATGTGGCAAAGCTCGCAGGGGTTTCCATAAGCACTGTTTCCCGGGTTATCAACAGGAGAGGAAAAACGAGCAAGGAAACAGAAGAGAGGGTCTGGAAGGCCGTAGAGGCTCTCCAGTACCGACCGAATCTCCTTGCCCGGAGTCTGCGGAATCAGAAAACAAAGCTCCTTGGACTTCTCGTTCCCGATATCGACAGTCCTTTCTTTGCAAGGCTCGCCAAGTACGTTGAAGAAGCCGCTTACCAGAAAGGGTACAATCTCATCCTCTGTAACGTTGGAGAAGATCCTAAAAAGGAGCGAAACTACCTTGAAGTTCTCATCCAAAGGCAGGTCGAAGGCATTATTTTCCCTCGAGTCTCCGATGAAAGCCTTCTTTTCAGAATTCCCCATCTCTCAAAAATCCCGTACGTTGTTCTTGACCGGACACTCGAGGGAGAAGAGGCCCCAACGGTGAAACTCGACAACGTAGCCGCAGGAGTACTTGCTGCCACTCATCTCCTTGAGCTTGGCCACAGGCAATTTGCCTGCATCGCAGGACCACAGAAAATCAGCGTTTCTCGAGAACGCCTTGGAGGATTTCTCGGAAAGCTTGCCCAGGCAGGTATTCCACCGGAAAATGTCTGCGTCGTTGAGGGTGATTTCAAAATCGAGGGCGGACGGAGAGCCATGGAGAAAATTCTTGACCTCCTTTCTCCTCCTTTTGCCCTCTTTTGCATGAACGATATGATGGCCTTTGGAGCCATTCAAGTGGCCAGAGAAAGGGGCTGGCGGGTACCCGAAGACGTCTCCGTTGTTGGACTTGACAACAACCCTCTCTGCGAGGTTTTCTCTCCCCCTCTCACGACAGTTGCCCAACCCTTTGACCGAATCGCTAAGCTGGGCATCTCTCTCCTTTGCAAACTCATCGAGGGGAAGAAAGTACGGAAGAGATTTGTCACGGTTTCACCGTACCTTGTGGTACGCCGGTCCACTGTTCCCCTCAAGGAGCAGCAGACCGGCTGATTTCCTACTCAAGAATCGCTTTCAGATCTTCCTCGGGCGTCGTAATGGGTATAAGGTTAAATTGCTCTTTCAGAACCCGGTACACCGGTTCCTTTACGAACGCCGGCATGCTCGGTCCAAGGCGCATATTCTTGATGCCAAGGTAAAGAAGTGTCAGGAGAATGGCCACTGCCTTCTGTTCATACCAGGAGAGGATGAGAGAAAGGGGCAGGCTATTCACATCGGTATTCAGAGCGCGAGCAAGACCGAGAGCTATCTGGATAGCTGAGTACGCATCGTTGCACTGGCCGACATCCAGGAGTCGAGGGATTCCCTCAATACTTCCAAACTCGAGCTTGTTGAAGCGGTACTTGCCGCAAGCAAGGGTGAGAATGATGCAGTCCTGAGGTACTGCTTGAGCAAACTGGGTATAGTAATCTCGCCCAGGCTTTGCTCCGTCACACCCACCAATGAGGAAGAAATGCCGGATTTTCCCCTGCTTGACAAGGTCGAGAACCTTATCAGCGACACTCAACACCGCATTCCTTGCAAACCCCACAAGGATGGTCTTTTCCGGCTCATCCTCTTTGAATCCCTCTTCCTTCAAAGCAGCCTCTATAACTGGGGAAAAATCGCGGTTTTTAATGTGCACTACTCCAGGCCAGGCCACAAGGCCACTTGTGAAGATGCGGTGCTTGTAGCTTTCTTTGGGCTTTTGGAGACAGTTCGTCGTCATGAGAATGGCCCCAGGGAAAGCATCGAACTCCTTCTGCTGATTCTGCCAGGCGCTTCCATAGTTCCCCACAAGATGTGGATACTTCTTGAGACCAGGATACCCATGGGCAGGAAGCATTTCTCCATGAGTGTAGACATTGATTCCCGTCCCTTCGGTTTGCTTGAGAAGTTCCTCCAAATCCTTCAGGTCGTGCCCCGAGACAACAATAGCCTTTCCTTTCACCGGCGTCACTCGAACAGGGGTTGGCACGGGATGTCCATATGTCGTAGTGTGAGCCCGATCGAGGAGTTCCATTACTTTAAGGTTGTACTCTCCAACCTTGAGAGCCGTGGCGAGGAGCTCCTCAAGGGTAAAGCTTTCTTGAGTGAGAAAATCCAGGGTCCTGTGGAAGAAAGCATAAACATCGTCATCCTCAACGCCAAGAATTTGTGCGTGATCCGCATACGCCGCCATTCCCTTTAAACCATAGAGGATGAGGTGCTTTGCTCCGGCAAGGGTTTCTCCGAGACGTCCGATGTCCTTCTCAAGGGTAACTTCCTCTCCCTGACGGATGAGCCCGTTGAGGTCACCCGCAGGAACCCACTGAGCAGGCCCAGAGAGGTTCTCAGGGGTCTTGCCATTTTTTGTGCACGCCTCAAAGTAGAGGTTCTTGAGCCTTTCCTTTATTTCGTAAGCCTTTTCAAGGTACATTTTGATTCGCTCAGGATCAAAATCCACATTTGTTACCGTACTGAAAAGGGCTTCAAGAACAAACACATCCGCTTCTCTGTCCCGCACCCCAAGCTCCCGAGCCCTCGTTGCGAACATTGCCAGACCCTGTGTGGCATACACAAGAAGGTCCTGCAAGGCAGCAGTCTCAGGATCCTTTCCACACACCCCGAAACTCGTGCACCCTGTGCCTTTTGCGGTCTGCTCACATTGATAGCAGAACATTCTCTCTCTCCTCCCTTCAGCGAATTTTGGTACTATTATACCTAAATAGCCGTGCCTGTCAAGGCTAAGGCAACATCCTGCGGCTTGTTCCGAGCTTTTTAGGGGAGGACCAAGAACCTTGCAGTCCGTGGTTGCACCCAAGCTCTTGACAACGATAAGGGGGATATTCTATTGTATTTTTGCCCGTGCCGAAGTGGCGGAACTGGCAGACGCGCTGGAATCAGGCTCCAGTGAGCGTAAAGCTCATGCGGGTTCGACTCCCGCCTTCGGCACCAGAGCATTTTACCTCCGATTTTTCCCCTTCAAGAACCGCAAGAGAGATCAATCTTAGTTTCTGCTGTCAAATTGCTGTCAACCTGCTTTCTGTTCACAAGGGGGAAGTGGCGGGAAGCCGCAAAAAAACTGGTGCGCCCGGCGGGAATTGAACCCACAACCTTCGGCTCCGGAGGCCGACGCTCTATCCTGTTGAGCTACGGGCGCACCTCATCCACCTATAAAGTATACCAGAGTGTCCCGCAAAGACAAGGTCCCCACGGGGGATTCCCCCGTGGGGAAGAGCTCTCCTACTTTACGATCTCCTTAAGGAGCTTCCCTGGACGGAAGAAAGGCACCTTGGTCTCAGGAATATGAATCTCTTTTCCGGTCTGCGGATTCCTCCCTCTGCGGCCCGCTCTCTTTTTCACCCCAAAGGTACCAAAGCCCACAAGCTGCACCTTCTCGCCTTTCCGAAGCGCGTTCTCGATGACTTCGAGCATCTTGTCCACGACACGAGCGGTATCCTTCTTCGTAATGCTCAAACCCTCCTTTTTCAGTTCCTCCGCAAGAGTGCCCACCAAGTCCTGCTTGTTCATCCTCCCCAACCTCCTTTTCCTGAGGATTCAATTTTAAGCCGGAAGCACAATGAAGCGTATTGCCGTTTTCTCTGAATCGTTTATCTTGACATCCACAAAAGCTGGAATGCAAACAAGATCAATACCACTTGGCGCAAGATATCCCCGAGCAATAGCGATGGCCTTCACCGCCTGGTTCACTGCACCCGCTCCCACTGCCTGCATCTCTGCCCGTCCATGCTCTCGAATTACCCCAGTAATTGCCCCCGCCAAAGCCGCCGGCTTTGTACGGGACGAAATCTTCAAAAGCTCCACCGGATAACCTCCTCGCCTGATTTGCGCCCCTTCCTCGGATCTTGTTCCCTCCCTTCTCCGAGGGCAAAACCAGGCTTTCCCTCCTTTTGGGAGTATTTTAGCGCATGAACAGGGATTTTGTCACTGTCAAGGGGGGAAACCTCAAAAATTTATCCCTACTTCTTCCAGATACCTCTGCGCCAGAGAGAGGATGAGCCGCTCGTTTTCGTAAAAGAGGAAACGAGGAGCCTCAGAGAGCTCGAACCAGCGGGCCTCCTCGACTTCTTCCTCTGCACTCCGTGGACCTTCTTCTTCCACTCCCATAAGGTAAAAAGTAACGTGCTCCTCGAAGATACGACCGTTCCGCTCGTAGGTGAAAGAAATTTCTCCAAGCTTTGGACCAAGGCGAGGAGAACACCCCGTTTCTTCTTGAACTTCCCGAGCTGCCGCCTCCTCTTCCCTCTCCCCTTCCTCAAGGTGCCCTTTGGGAAGCGTCCAGAAAGAAGATCCCCTCTTCCGGATCAGGAGAACCTGAAAGGACGAATCCCCTTCTCGCACCACTACTCCACCACTTGAGCGGACAAGGACGGTGTTCTCTTGACCCATGGCGCTCACCCAAGGTTCCTTTTGAGAATCAGCGCCCCCTGAGGCACCCCAAATTCCCTGGCGACAGGAATGCACTTTGCCTTGAGGAGAAAATAGATATTCTCCTTTCGCCCACTCAGCGTTTCGAAGTTCCCCTGACCCTTGGAAATAATGAGGTCGGCTCGCTCCCAAATTTCCTGAAGTTCGCGAGGAGCCTTGGCAACATCAATGCCTGTTTCAGCCTGTCCTGTGGTCATGAGTACCGCAAGTCCGTCAAGACCTGCTTCCCTGGCATCCTCAAGGAGAGCATCGTTAGAAATTGGTCCTCCTTTAACGACAAAAATAATCTCCTTTTCCCCGCAGGAACGGATTTCTTCAACGAGAACACGGTCGAAAACAATCTCTCCCGCATTATCCCCAACGTAGATGATGGTTCTCGCTCTCAGGATATCTGTGTAAAATGCTGGAAAGTCGTACCTTCCCCATTGAGCGTTCGTCACCTGAGCGAGAATGTCCGACACATCCACCTCTCGGTACACCCCAAGGTCGATGATGTTTCCAGCAATGGCCACAAGAACCGCTCGCTCAAGCCGGTTGCCACAAGAAGCATTCACAAATTCTTTAAGCTGAGGGTAAAGCTCCAGAGCCATGCGATTGTAGTGTCGCTTGAAGCGATAGTAGATATCCTCAACCCCTGTGGCTTCTTTCGCAATCTGATGGGCAAGAGTAGTCATGTAGGCCGGAGTCCACTGGGGGTCGGCGTGAGCGTACAATGCGCAGACTCGCTGCGACACTTTCCAAAGGAGGTCAAAATCAGCCCCCGCGATTTCTGCAGCCTCCTGAGCCTGTCGAATGTTACAGGTGAAACATTCAAGCTGCGCCTTCATGCTTCCACAACCTTTCCATTGCGACTCTCAACCATTTCTTTGAAAAATCTCCGCAACTGCTGTTCGTTTCCCAAAATGTAGATGACATCCCCTTTGAGCAATACCTCATCGGCTGAAGGCGAAACCCGGTACTCACCATCTCTTTTTATGGCCAGAACGGTAACACCATAGCGGTTTCGGAGCTGAGCCTTGCCAAGAGACATCCCGTGAAGGAGAGGGGGAAGCTTCACTTCAACGACGTTGTAGCCAGGAAAGAGCTCCTCGGTTCGTATGGCGTTCGGAAAGGCGAGTGTCTTTGCTACCTTAAGCGCCATATCTCGCTCCGGGAAAATAACACGATCAGCACCGATTTTCTCGAGTATCTTTCCGTGCATCTCATTAATTGCCCGCGCCACAATAAAGGGAACCCCGAGTTCCTTCACTGCAAGGGTTGTCAAGACGCTCGACTGGATATCGTTGCCGATACTGACGATAGCCACATCGAAGTTCTTCACTCCCAACGCTTCAAGAACCCGCTCATCCGTTGTATCCGCCTGGACAACCTCGGTGATTTTCCCTGCCATCTCTTTCACAGGATCCTCATCGATATCCACCCCAAGAACGGTAAACCCCTGCTGGTACAGGGCAATGGCAATACTGCTCCCAAAAATGCCCAAACCAAAAACGGCGAATTGTCTCATGCACTATCATGCCTCACTTCTTGTTCCCTTCGATTTTGACTCAAGACGCTTCATGAACCATTCCCGGTTCACCACGAAGCGCTCCAAACGACCTTCCCCAACCTTTTCAACCTCATCAAAAGCCTCTGCTTCAAAGATAAGGCGATTCCGGTAAATTTCCACAAGCGTTGCCCGGGCAGTTACTTTCATACCCTTTGGAGTCGCTGCTATATGGGAAATGCTGATTCGCGTACCTACGCTGACATACCCTTCAGGAAGATGGTGCTTCACTGCCTCATGAGCGGCATTGTCCATAAGAGACACAAGCATCGGGGTTGCAAAAGCCGGGACCATATCGGGGTCAAAACGGTCAGCGGTACTCTCATCGGTCACCACCATACTCGCTACCCCCGTCAGACCAACGCGCAGCGTGTTCGCCTTCATGGACTTTTTCTCCTCCTTTGGAAGAATCGTCCTGGGGTATATCGAGAATACGCTCGATCTCTTCCCGCTCAAGAACCTCCTTCTCCATGAGCTCTTTCGCAAGTGCATCCAGCTTCTCCCGGTACCGGAGAATAACGTCTCTTGCTCGCTCGTATGCCTGATCGATAAGGGCTCGAACTTCCTTGTCAATAGCGTAGGCAATCTCCTCGCTGTAGTTACGATCTTCGGCAATATCTCGCCCAAGAAAAACCTCCTTATGCTTTCGTCCTAAGGTGAGAGGGCCAAGGAGCTCGCTCATACCGTACTCGCAGACCATTTCCCGGGCGATTTCTGTGGCCTTCTTCAGGTCGTCATGGGCACCAGTAGTCACATCTTTGAAAATGACTTCTTCAGCCACACGACCTCCAAGGAGAATGGAAAGCCGTGCCATGAGTTCCTGCTTGGTGAGCAGGTAACGGTCTTCTGTCGGGAGCTGCAACGTATACCCCAGGGCAACACCCCCACGGGGGATGATGGAAATCTTATGCACCGGGTCACTACTGGGAAGAACCTTTGCCACAAGGGCATGCCCCGCTTCATGGTAAGCGATGATGCGTTTCTCCCGTTCGCTGATGATAATGTGCTTTCGCTCCGGTCCGGCGATGACTTTGTCAATTGCCTCTTCGAAGTCCTCCATTTCAATGACCTCTTTCCCCTTGCGGGCAGCAAGGATGGCCGCCTCGTTCACGAGATTCGCAAGATCCGCCCCCACAAAACCGGGTGTACGGCGAGCAAGAACCCCAAGGTCCACATCCTTCCCCAAAGGCTTCCCGCGAACATGAACTCGAAGAATGGCTTCCCGTCCCCGAACATCAGGTTGCGGCACAGCAATGCGGCGATCGAACCTTCCCGGGCGGAGAAGCGCAGGATCCAGGATATCCGGACGATTCGTGGCTGCAATGAGAATGACTCCCTGGTTCGGATCAAACCCATCCATCTCCACAAGGAGCTGGTTGAGAGTTTGCTCCCGCTCATCGTGCCCTCCACCAAGTCCTGCACCCCGGTGACGGCCAACAGCATCAAGCTCGTCAACGAAAACAATGCAGGGGGCGTTCCTCTTAGCATTAGCAAAGAGGTCCCGAACGCGAGCCGCTCCCACACCGACAAACATTTCGACAAAGTCAGAGCCACTGATGCTGAAGAAGGGAACTCCTGCTTCCCCTGCAATGGCCTTGGCAAGAAGGGTTTTACCTGTTCCCGGAGGGCCGTAGAGGAGCACACCCCTTGGAATACGGGCACCAACTTTCTGGAACTTACGGGGGTTTTTCAGGAAATCCACGACTTCCTTGAGTTCTTCCTTTACCTCGTCAATACCGGCAACATCGTCAAAAGTTACCCTTACTTTCTCCGGGTCCACCATTTTTGCCCTGCTTTTGACGAAAGAGGTGACCTTGCTTCCCCCTTGGAGTTGCTGAAGGAGGAAAATCCACACCACGATGAGAAGGAGCGTCGGAAAAAGAGAGCTCAGAATCCGCGTCCACCAGGATGGTTCCACCGGCGGGCGGGCCTCAATCTCCACATTTTTGTCCCGAAGGATACGAATGAGCTCAGGATCCTCAGGAGCATAAGTGGTGAAACGAGTCCCGTCGTACATCTGTCCGCTGATATTTCGGTCGGCAATAATGACTCTCCGGACAGCTCCCCGCTGTACCGCGTCAAGGAACTGAGTGTACGTCAGGACCTGAGGAGGGGCCTCTCTCTGCATGAGAGAGGTTGCCAGAGAAATGATGATGATGAGGAAAAGGAGATAGAAACCAAGGTTTCGGTAAAATCTCCCACCAGGAATATTGTTCATCTGCGCTGACCCTTTCCTTCCCTCGGAACGTCACAGTAGTACTCCGGTTTCAGGACAAAGATAAAAGGATAATTCCGGTATCGCTCCGCGTAATCTAAGCCGTACCCCACCACAAAGTAATTGGGAATCTCAAATCCCAGATAATCGATATGCAAGTCGTGGACAACTCTCCTCTCAGGCTTACTCAAAAGGGCACAGATTCTAAGACTTGCTGGTCCCCTTGTTGCAAGAACCTCCTTGAGATGTCGCAAGGTCAATCCTGTGTCAACAATGTCTTCCACGATGAGAACATGGCGACCAGTTATAGGCTTATCAAGGTCTTTCAGAATCCGCACAATGCCACTCGTCTCACACTCATCTCCGTAACTTGATATCGACATAAAATCAACGCTGAGAGGAACACGAATATTCCTGACGAGGTCGGCCATAAAAATGAAAGCCCCCCGGAGCACCCCCACAACCCGAAGCTCCATACCCTCGTAGTCCCTGCTTATGGCTTCTCCAAGTTCCCGAACTCTTTTCTGAATTTCCTCTTCAGTAATCAGCACTCTCTCGATAAACTCTTCCACCCTTTCACCCCTTGTAGCGCCTTATCGCAACGTGGAGGATACGCTTGCTATTTTCCTGAACTCGTACCCTTTCGTCAAGGGCCACTCCGGGAATCCAGAGAATCTTCTCCGCGTCGCAGAGAATGGGGATTGCTCTCCGCCACTCCCAGGGGATTCCCCGCTCGTCAAAGAGCTCTTTGAGCTTCCACTCCTTCCCTTCTACCATCATTCGGTCCCCTTCGCGGAAATTTCGCAAGGCAAAGGGAAAAAGGCACCGCTCAAAGTCGAGGGCTACCTGCCAGCTCAAGCCACGGTCTTGGGGAAGAGGCTCAAATCGAGCCTCAAGGGTAAGACCAAGATCGGGAAAGGCGTGTGCCCCCGGGAGATCCAAAGGGAAATTCCAGGAAGGCATGTTGACAAGGGGAAGAGGAGATGACGAAGCCCAGAGGTATCCTCCGTGCACCCAGACCCGGACTTTGCCCGGGAGCGTCACCTCGCCTTTTCGTCGCTCTACGAGGCGAAGGATATCCATCACCTGGCCTCTTGTAATATCCCAAAGCGTTCCCCGGACTTCTCTGAGGAATTTTCGGATTGCTTGAGGGCGTTCCTCAGGAGGAAGAAGGATGAGCTCATCAAGAGCAATGCCCGTTACCCCATTTTGCCTCACAATGGGGATTTCGGGCTCCTCTCGGGAATGCATCACTTCCTGGGCGTTCAGAGAAAGTCGGACAAGTGCCTCCAAGACGCGGGGGTTCAATTCTCTAAGTAGAGGAAGAACCTCAAGACGAATCCGATTCCGAAGAAATGTGGGGTCAAAATTTGAACTATCCTCAACAAAGGGAATGCCTTCCCCTTTAAGGAATTCCAGAACCTCAGAGCGCCAAACCCCAAGAAGCGGTCGAATGTAGGGACCATCCTTAGGCTTCATGCCACAGAGGCCAGAGAGTCCTGTCCCTCGAAGGATATTCATGAGAACCGTTTCCGCCTGGTCATCCAGAGTATGTCCCAAAGCTATGGAGGAAGCACCACACCTTGCAGCGCACTCCCTGAAGGCTTCGTACCGAATAGTACGGGCTGCCTCTTCTAAGGAAAGTCTTGAAGAAGCATGAAAGGAGGCAACGTCCCTTCGCTCTACAACAATGGGCAGATTCCGTTCTTGCGCCCACTGGACACAGAAAGCCTCATCCCGCTCGGACTCTTCTCCTCGAAGCTTGTGATTCAGGTGGAAGAGGACAAGCTCAACATCAAGAAGAGACCTGAGACGATGGAGCGCTTCGGCAAGAGCGGTTGAATCTGGTCCCCCTGAGAAGGCAACAAGAACAACATCCCTGGGAGCAAGGAGGGAATGCTCCCTGATGAATCTGAGAACTTTTCGCTCAAAAGTATGCACTGCTCAACCCTTCGCAGCCTGGTGGCGGTGCAGGGATTCGAACCCCGGCGCTCCGGGTATGAGCCGGATGCTCTGACCAACTGAGCTACACCGCCACCCGTATTTTATTATATCGAGGACAGGCAAAAATACAAGAACCCACGCTCAAGAGACATAGTGTATACTTAGGAAAAGACCTGGAGTGTGAAGCTCATGAAATGCAGCCGGTGTGGACAAGAAGCTTTTGTCAAGTTCAAACGGCACAATGCCGCCTTTTGCAATGACTGTTTCAACATCTTCTTCGAGCGACAGGTGGAAG
>JACIZN010000061.1 GCA_014359405.1 Candidatus Caldatribacterium sp. | reverse complement strand
AGCATCCACACCTTTTGCACAAGGGGTAAGACCTTGAAGGAGGAGGAAGGGAAGGACTTTTCCACAGATTTTTCCCTTTCTCCTACGACTCCTCCTAAAGAAGAATCTTAGAAAAGAGAAGGAGGAAGGAAGGAGGGCATTGTGTGGATATTCGGGTCGACGCACTGGCGTTCAAGGAGGCCTTAGGCAAGGTCTACCGGGTTGTTTCGACGCGCCCTGTGACCCCGGCCCTTTCGGGAGTCCTTGTGGATAGTTCTGGGGATAGTGTGCACCTCACTGCCACGGACCTTGAGGTGGGCATCACATCCCTTCTTGAAGGGAAAATTCAAGAAGAAGGGAAAATCGTCCTTCCGGGCAAAGTTCTCTACAACATTGTGCGGGCTCTACGGGGTGAGGTGCACCTTGTGGCACAGGGAGAGAAGGCCCTTCTCTCGTCGGGGAAGAGCCGTTTCGAACTCTCCGGGTTTCCCCCGGAGGATTTTCCCTTCTTCCCGGTTGTGGAATCTTCCTCCGCTATTAACCTTCCTGGAGAGCTCCTGAAAGAGGCACTCCTCCGGGTGTACTTTGCGGTCTCAAAGGATGAAACCCGTCCGGTCCTCACCGGGGTTCTCTTTGCGTTCGAAAAGGACTCCTTTGAAGTGGTGGCGACCGATGGGCATCGTCTGAGCCGAAATGTTCTTCCTCTCCCGGGGGTGGAAAGAGAAGCAAAGTACATCATCCCTCAGAAGGCTATTTCTGAGCTCCTTCGCCTTCTTGGGAAGGAAGAGGTGTCCTTTGTGCCTCAAGATGGGAGTGTCCTCTTTAGGATTGGAACAACCCTCCTTTTCTCCACCCTTGTTGAGGGGGAGTACCCGAACTACCGGGAGGTTATCCCCCGGGAGTTCGTGAGCCGTGCTGAAGTTCCCCGTGAGGAGTTCCTCGAGGCCTTGGAACGTGTTTCCCTCGTAACCTCGGGGGTTCCGGTGGTGGAAATGTCCCTGGGCGGGGGAAGCATAGCGCTTCGCCTAACAGGCGATGTCGGGATTGCCGAGGAAGAGGTGAGTGGTGTCACAGAGGGTACCCACCTCAAGGTGGCCTTCAACACTCGGTACCTTCTTGAAGCGCTTCGGGCTGTGAAAGACGAGCGGGTGGAGATTGGTCTTTCAGGGGAGCTTGCTCCGGCGCGTCTTTCGGGGGCCTCGGGTTCCTTTGAATACGTGCTCATGCCCGTCCGACTCCAGGGAGCGTGACGGCCCCCAGTGCATTTTGAGGCGGTTACCCTTCTGCGGTTTCGAAACCTCCGGGAGGTCCGTCTCTCCTTAGGGCAAGGGGTTTTTGTCCTCTTTGGGGGTAACGCTCAGGGAAAGACGAATTTCCTTGAGGCTCTCTTTCTTGTGGCCCGGGGTTTTTCTCCCTTTTCCTCCCGCGATGAGGAGCTCATCAGCTTCGGAGAGGATTCCGCCGCTTTGGCTGCTCGCTTTGTGGAAGGGAGCTCGTTCTTTGTGCGACAGGTGGTCTTGAGAAAGGGAGGAAAGCGGGAATGGCGGAGGGATGGGAAAGTTGAGAGGAAGCGTGTATCCCTTCCTCTTGTGGGGTCCTTTCCCGAGGACCTTGCCCTTGCCGAGGGCGAGCCGAAGAAGCGGCGGGACTTCATCGATCGGGCGATAAGTTTCCTTTCTCCCCAGTTTGAGGCTCTTTTGGGAGACTACGAACGGATTCTTACCCAGCGGAATCTCCTTCTTAGAGAAAAAAAGGACGAAGGGCTCGTTGCTGTCTACGGAGAGCAGCTTGTAGCCCTTGGCGCAAGGATTGTTGAAGAGCGTCTCCGGTACCTCCGGCTCTTTGTTCCTTTTCTCTCCCGGGCGTACCGGGATATCTCGGGGAACGACGAGCCTCTTGAGGTGCGCTACGAGTCGAAGGGCTACAGCTTGCGAGAGGGGGTTCGGGAGGGCCTTGCGAAAGCTGCAAAGGCCCTGCAGAAAGAGGAGTGGGAGCGGGGAATGACTCTCTTTGGCCCCCACCGGGATGAGATTTCCTTTCTCCTCGGAAAGCGAGACGTTCGGGAATTCGCCTCTTTTGGGGAGAAGAAGAGTGTCGTTTTAGCGTTACGCATGGCGGAGAAGGCTGTGGTACAATGGATACGGAAAGAGAATCCGGTGCTCCTTTTGGACGACGCATTCCCGGGCCTTGATGCGCAGAGGAAGGCATTCCTCTCTTCGTGTGTCTTCTCAGGGGACCAGGTGTTCCTCACGACGACTGAGGAGGACATAGCCCGGGAATTTGCAGAGCGTGGAGCCAGGATTTTCAGGGTGTGCGAGGGGAGAATCGAGGATGCGTAAACCGCTCCCCATAGGGGAGATTGTGGCAGAGTACCTGAAAAAGAGTGGCCTTTTCCCAAAGGTTCAAGTTTACCAGGTGATGGAGCGCTTCGGGGAATGGTTTCCCGACCTTTCTTCCCTGTGTACACCCGCTAAAGTTTCAAGAAACGTCCTTTTCCTTGAGGTAGAGGATCCTCTGTACCTCTGCGAGGTCGAGAGTAGAGTAGACGAGGTTCTCTCCTTTTTCAGAAATCAAGGAATCCCAATTGAAGCGGTTAAGGTCCGTGTGCGGCTGAGGTGACGGAAAGTGACGAAGAAGGAATGCTACACTGCCGATGCCATTCAGGTCCTTGAGGGTCTCGAGGCGGTGCGGAAGCGCCCGAGCATGTACATAGGGAACACCGACATCGGCGGGTTGCACCACCTGGTCTTTGAGGTGGTGGACAACAGTGTCGATGAGGCCATGGCGGGTTTCTGCACCGAAATCTCGGTCACCATTCACAGAGACGGGAGCGTTTCAGTTCTCGATAACGGCCGGGGAATCCCGGTGGGTATCCATAAGGGGACGGGAAAGCCTGCCCTTGAGGTTGTGCTCACCACGCTCCATGCGGGAGGGAAGTTCGAAAGCGGCGTGTACACGATTTCTGGGGGACTCCATGGCGTTGGCATCTCAGTGGTCAATGCTCTCTCTGAGTGGCTTGAGGTGGAGGTGAAAACGCAGGGACGGGTGTGGCGCCAGCGCTACGAACGGGGGAAGCCGGTGACTCCCCTCTCCGCTGGGGAAGAAACAGAAGAAACAGGGACGTATGTCCGTTTCAAACCCGATCCTCTCATTTTCCCTCAAACGGAGTTCCACTTCGACATCATTGCTGAGCGCCTCAAGGAGCTCGCCTTTCTCAATCCTGGACTTACCCTGAGCCTTTACGATGAACGTTCGGGGAAGAAGAGAGTCTACGCTTCGACTTCTGGCATTCGGGAGCTTGTGGTTCACCTCAACCAGGGGAAAGGGGTGCTCCATCCAGAGCCGATTCACTTTTCCGGCGAGCGGGATGGCATCCGGGCGGAAGTTGCCCTCCAGTACAACGATGGGTACCTCGAGACGGTGCTCTCTTTTGCCAACAACATCCGCACCGGAGAAGGAGGGACTCATGTCACCGGCTTCAGAACTGCCCTCACCCGGGTCATCACCGAGTACATGGAGCGGCACGGCCTTTTGAAGGAGAAGGATGAGCCGCCCACGGGGAACGATGTCCGGGAAGGATTGTGTGCGGTCATTCATGTCCTTGTTCCTTCTCCCCAGTTTGAGGGGCAGACGAAGACACGCCTTGGGAACCCGGAGGTCCGAAGCTTCGTCGAGGACCTCACTGGGACGTTCCTTGGGGCTTTCTTTGAAGAGAATCCGGCAATTGCTCGGGCGATTGTCGAGAAGGTTTTGGAGAGCGTTCGGGCCCGTATCGCAGCTAAGAAAGCCCGGGAGCTTGCCCGAAAAAAGGATAGCCTTGATTCTGTGTCTCTTCCGGGGAAACTCGCCGATTGCACGGAACGGAACCCTGAGGCGGCGGAGATTTTCATCGTCGAGGGGGATTCTGCAGGGGGTTCGGCAAAACAAGGAAGGGATCGACGGTTCCAGGCGGTTTTGCCCCTGCGGGGGAAGATTCTCAACGTGGAGAAGGCGAGTCTCCACCGGATCCTCTCAAGCGACGAGATTCGGAATATCGTCGCAGCTTTGGGGTGTGGCATTGGGGAGGATCTCTCTCTTGAGAAGCTCCGCTACCACAAGGTCATCATTATGACCGATGCGGATGTCGATGGGGCCCATATCCGGACGCTCCTTCTCACGTTCTTCTACCGGTACATGCGTCCGCTCCTTGAAGGCGGGCACATCTACATTGCCCTTCCACCCCTCTACCGCGTTCGAGTGGACAAGAGCGACTACTACGCCTTTGACGATCGGGAACTCGAAGGCATTCTCAAGGGTCTCAGGAACAAGAAGTACACCATCCAGCGGTACAAAGGCCTTGGAGAGATGAATCCGGAACAGCTCTGGTACACCACCATGAACCCAAAAACTCGTACCATAAAGAGAGTCACCATAGAGGATGCCCTTGAGGCCGAGGCAATCTTCAGCATCCTCATGGGAGATGCGGTGGAACCCAGGCGGGAATTCATCCAGGAACACGCCCTTGAAGTGGTGAACCTCGATATCTGAAGGTGGTGCCTGTGGAGGAAAAAGGGAAGGTCCTTCTCGTAGATGTTAAAGATGAAATGAAGGAAGCGTACCTGAGCTATGCGATGAGTGTCATTGTTGGCAGGGCGCTTCCCGATATCCGCGACGGATTGAAGCCAGTTCAGCGAAGGATTCTCTACGCGATGCAGGAGATGAACCTGCGGTCTGATGCCCCGTACCGGAAAAGCGCCCGCGTGGTGGGGGATGTCCTTGGAAAGTACCACCCCCACGGGGACATGGCGGTGTACGAGGCTCTGGTGCGCCTTGCCCAGGACTTCACCTGTCGGTACCCCCTTGTGGACGGCCACGGGAACTTCGGCTCGGTCGACGGGGATCCCCCGGCGGCGATGCGCTACACAGAAGTCCGCCTCACCCCGATTGCCGAGGAGATGCTCTGGGACCTTGAGAAGGATACCGTGGACTTTATCCCCAATTTCGATGAATCCCTGAAAGAACCTGTGGTTCTTCCTGCAAGTTTCCCGCAACTCCTTGCCAACGGAGCTTCAGGCATTGCCGTCGGAATGGCCACCAACATCCCGCCCCACAACTTGAGAGAGCTCATCGACGGGCTCCTCTACCTCCTTGATCATCCGGAAGCAACCCCTGAGGACCTTTTGCGTTTCATTCCTGGCCCTGATTTCCCCACAGGGGGAAAGATTGTCGGACGGCAAGGCATTCTTGAGTACTTCCGGGAGGGAAAAGGAAAGATTGTCCTCCGAGGTGAGGCAACGGTTGAGGAAATCTCCCGGGGAAGGCAGGCCATCGTTATTCGGGAGATCCCCTACCAGGTGAACAAGGCTGCTTTGGTCGAGCACATTGCCCGGCTCATAGAGGAGAAGAAGCTCCCTGATGTGGCCGAAATCCGGGATGAGTCCGACCGAGAAGGCATCCGGGTGGTCCTCGAACTCAAGCGAGGCGCCAGTCCCCAGTACATCCTCCGTTACCTTTACAAGCATACCGCTTTGGAGACGAGTTTTGGAGTTATTCTCCTTGCCCTTGTGGGGGGAAAGCCGGAAATCTGCAACATGCGGGAGGCTCTGGGACACTTCCTCGAGTTCCGTAAGGAAGTGGTCCTCCGCCGGAGCCGCTTCGAGCTCAAAGAAGCGGAGGAACGGGCTCACGTGCTTGAGGGTTTCCTCAGGGCGCTCGACATGATTGACAGGGTCATTGCCCTCATCCGCTCCTCCCAGAGCGTACCCGAGGCGAAAGAGCGCCTCATGGCAGAGCTCGGCTTTACGGAAAAACAGGCTCAGGCCATTCTCGAGCTCCGTCTCCAGCGCCTTGTTGCCTTGGAGCGGGAAAAGCTCAAGGAGGAGTACGAGAAGGTAGTGGCAGGGATTGCCCGCCTTCGGGACATCCTCGAGAAAGAAGAAGTCCTTCGAGAGTGCATTCGGGAGGAACTCCGAAGGATTCAGGAGCTCTACGGGGATGAGCGAAGGACCCGAATCCTTGATGAGGAAGAAGGGGAGGGTGAAGAGGAGCCCCTTGTCCGGGAAGAAGATGTCGTAGTGGTTCTGACTCGTGATGGGTACGTGAAGCGGATGCCCCTTGGTACGTACCGGCGCCAGGGTCGAGGCGGAAAGGGCGTGAGCGCCCTGGTCACCGGAGAAGAGGATTCGGTGTGCTCCATTGTGGTTACCACCACCCTTCACCGGATGCTCTTTTTCACCACCCGGGGAAAAGTCTTTCAGCTTCCGGTGCACCGCCTGCCGGAGATGGGGCAGCGGGCAAAGGGTATGCACCTTGTGAACTTCCTCTCCCTTGAGGAAGGAGAAAGAGTCGTCACCCTCATCCCCTTGCGGGATTTCAAGGAAGGAAAGTACCTCTTCTTTGCAACGGCCTCGGGGAAAGTGAAGAAGATGGACCTTTTGGAGTTTCTCTCCATCACCCGGCGGGGCATGAAGGTCATAGAACTTGAAAATGGCGATACCCTTGAAGCAGTTTTCGTGACGGGAGGGAACGACCAGGTCTTTCTCGCGACAGCCCTGGGCTTTGGCTTGAGTTTCAGGGAGGACGAGGTCCGACCCATGGGGAGAACTGCCTCAGGAGTTCGGGGAATGAGTCTCCGGGAGAACGACCGGGTTGTGGGAGCATGCATCTTGCGCGAAGGCGAGACGCTCCTTGTGATTACCTCTTCGGGGATGGGAAAGCGAGTGGATGTTTCTGAATTCCCGGTCCATCACCGAGGGGGGATGGGCATTCGTATCCTCAGAGAATCCGAGCGCACGGGGGAGATTGTGGGGATTGCTCCCGTTCGGGGGGAAGAAGAAATCCTCCTTTTAACCCAGAATGGTACCCTCATCCGGGTCCACACCGGGGAAATCCCCATCCAGGGCCGGGTAACGCAGGGGGTTCGCCTCATTCGCCTTGAAGGGAACGATCGAGTCTCCTCTTTCGCAGTTGTTCTCCCATGAAGAGGACTCCCCACGGTGGCCGGACCATAGAGCGGTGGCGGGAGGGGAAAGAGGGATTAGACCTGAGCGCAAGCATTAACCCCCTTGGTCCTCCTGAGGTTCTACGGAGGCACTGGGGAGAACTGTACCCGTACGCGGCCCTCTATCCTCCCCTTGACCCCTTTTTCGCCAGCCACTTCATCGGAAGAATCTATGGCCTTCCCGAGGCTACCATTCTCCCTTGCAATGGTGCGACTCAAGGAATATACCTCCTTGCCCGGTTTCTTCCGGGAGAAAGAGTGGTCATCGTGGAACCCTGTTTTGGAGAGTACCGTGCTGCCTTTGCGCTTTCGGGAAAAAGGATTACCTTTTGGTCGGTTTTCCCGGAAAGAAGACTTGGGGATCTCAAAGAGGCGGACATTATCGTTTTTGGGAATCCGGGAAATCCCCTGGGGGATATCGAGGCCCTCGACCTCTACTTTTGGGCCCGGGAACAGGGACTTTCCACCACCTTTGTGGTCGACGAAGCCTTCCAGGAGTTCATGGACGAGGAAACCTCACTCACCGGGAAGGTTTTTGAAGACCGGAATCTCTATGTCGTCCGGTCTCTTACAAAGTACTTTGCCCTTGCCGGTCTTCGGGGAGGGTTCCTTGTCGCTCATCCGGAGAACGTTGCTCGTCTTGGGGAGCACCTCGAGCCCTGGAGCGTCAACGCCCTCCTTGTCCGGGCTCTTGAAATCCTCGCGGAGGAGGATCTTACGTCCTTTCGGGAGGCAACGCGGCGCTGGCTCAAAGAAGAGAAGACCTTTCTTGAGAGCGCTTTTCGGGAGATTCCTTTTCTCTCCTTTTACCCTTCCCGGGTGAACTTCTACACCCTGTGGGTTCAGGAGGAACATGTGGGGATTGTCCCTTTTCTTGAAGAGCGAGGAGTTTTCGTCCGTAGCCTCTCTGATTTTGTGGGTCTTGATGAACGCTTCTTCCGGGTGGCGGTGCGAACGCGAAAGGAGAACGAGCATTTCCTCAAGGCGGTGCAGGAGTATGGAGGCTGAGCGGGTGCTCATCCTGGGAGGAGCGCGAAGCGGAAAAAGTCGCCTCGCCCTGGAGATGGCCCAAGGTACGGGAGCTCCCGTCATTTTCTGCGCCACAGGTGTTCCCACCGATGCAGAGATGGAGGAACGTATCCGCCGTCACCAAAGGGAACGCCCTCCGGGCTTTACAACTGTCGAGGTCCCGTATGGATTGAGCCCCCTTTTCGCTCTGGAACTTTCGGGAAAAGTGGTGCTCTTGGACTGCGTTTCGTTTCTCGTGAGCAATATCCTCCTTGAGGAGAATGACGAAGACCGATCCTACGAGAGAATCGTGGGCGAGTTCATGGAGCTCTTTGCTCGGCAGGAAGGAGAGCCCTTTCTTCTCATCCTCGTGAGCAACGAGGTGGGAATGGGCGTTGTGCCCCCTTTCCCTCTCGGTCGGAGCTTTCGGGACCTCCTCGGACGGGTGAACCAGTGGCTTGCCGAACGGGCCAACCGGGTGTACCTTGTGGTTGCGGGAATTCCATGGCAGCTCAAATGAAGCGTCTCGTGCGGCTTCTGCGATTTGCGGTGAGCTTCCTTACCCCCTTTCCCGTGGGTTCTGGAAACTACGAGCCCGGAGACCTTGCCCAATCGGCGGTCTTTTTCCCTCTTGTGGGTCTTGGGATCGGAGCTCTTCTCTCCTTTACCCGTTCTTCCCTCCTTAAGTGGACTGGGGATTCTCTCCTTGCGGCGTTTGTGACTCTCTTTGCCTGGATTTTGCTCACCCGGGGACTCCACATCGATGGGGTGGCGGATGTGTGCGACGCTCTTTTCGCCCCGAAAGGAAAGAGGGAACTCATCCTCAAGGACCCAAGGGTGGGGACCTTTGGAGTTTTGGGTATACTCTTCGTGCTTGGCGCTAAAGGAGTTGTACTTGCGCGCCTTTCTGGTGGGGTCTTTCCCCTTCTCCTTGCCCCGGTTTTCGGAAGGGCGGTGGCCCTCCTCTTCGGGGCTTTCTTCAGAGCGCTCCCCCGAGAGGAGAGGGGCCTTGCCGAGGAGTTCGTGGGAAGGGTTCCGAAGCTTGCCTTTGTCCTTTGGGCTTTTGGCATAGGAGGGATGGGGTTTCTGGCCCTTGGGTGGCGTGGTGTTTTGAAAACCGCCCTGAGCTTTGGTATCATGTTCACACTTGGGAGGGGAATGGCCCGGTTCTTTGGAGGTCTCAACGGGGACATGGTCGGCGCGGGAATAGAGTGGGGGGAGGCAATATGGCTTTTCCTTTGGAGGATGTGAAGAGCGCCCGGGCCCTGTGCCCAGGGAGCGCCGGAGAGGTTATCCAGGGGATGGTGGAGGGGCGAGAGGTCCTCGTCTCTCTGACCATTGACCGTTTCAGCGAGATGGAGGTTTTCTTTGGGAGCGCCAAGAGCATACCTCGGGAACTCTGGAAGAGCAGGAAAGCCTTAGAACTCGCTTTGGAGTACTTTGGGGTGAAGCACCTTAAGGGACAAGTTGCTTTTTGGAGGAGACGCTCCCTTCCTGAAGGCAAGGGATTTGCCTCAAGCACCGCTGACATCGCGGCGCTCCTTGGAGCGCTGGCGCAGCTTTTGGGAAGGAGGATCCGGGGGGAAGAAATTGCCCGGATTGCCCTTGCAATTGAGCCGACAGATGGAACCTTTTTCCCAAACTGGTGCCTCTTCGACCACCTTCGTGGAGAAGCCTTCCTGTCCCTTCCTGCTCCCCGCCACCTTGGCCTTGTGGTTGTGGAGCTCTCAGGGAAAGTCGACACCCTTTCGGTGGACCGGGAGGGTCTCCGCCGCCACTTCGAGCAATTTTCCCGGGAGACGGAAGAAGCCTTTAGAATGCTTGAACGAGGGCTTGAGGAGGGGGACCTCACCCTGGTGGGAAAGGCGGCGACAACAAGTGGTTCCATTATGGAAGAGTACGAGCCGAACGCCGTGTTCCGCTTGCTCCTCGAAGCCTCGAAGGACATCGGAGCCTTGGGAGTGAGTCGGGCCCATACCGGGAGTTCCTTTGGGGTGCTCTTTGACCTCCGCCGTATTGGGCTTTCAGAAGCCCTGCGGCGGGTTCAAGCGGTTCTCAAAAACGAGAGGGTTACCCTTTGGGTGGCTCGAGCTATCGGTGGAGGTGTGCGGGTGGTGGGAACGTGAAGGAGATTTACTTGGTGCGCCACGGAGATACGGACGCCACGGAGAAAGAGTACTTTGCCGGTTGGATGAACCTTCCCCTCACCCCTTTGGGGCGGAAGCGAATCCTCAGGGTTCGTGAGTTCCTGGGGGCAAAGCGCTTCGACTACGTTTTCGCAAGCCCCCTTGCCCGAACAATTGAGACGGCCCTTCTCCTTGCAGGACTCGAGACACCCCTTGAGATCTGCGAGGACATAAAGGAGCGGTCCTTTGGGAGCTGGGAGGGGAAAAAATGGCGCAATCTCAAGGATGAGTTCCCCAAAGAGGTGGCGGAGTGGGAGAGAGATCCCCTCCGTTTCACTCCGCCAGGTGGGGAGAGCTTCGAGAAGGTCCTCGAGCGGGTTGTCCGTTTCTGGGAGCGACTCCGGGGATTCCCGGATGGACGGTACCTCGTTGTCACCCATGCAGGAGTCCTACGGTGCTTTCTTGTTCATCTCCTCAAGATACGCTTCGAGCAGACCTTTTCCATTCTCCTCAACCCGGGGGCACTCATTACGGTTCAGGAGAAAGATGGTTTCCCTCAAGTAACGGGACTTTTGAACCTCGAGGTGGAGCCATGATCGGGCTTTTCCGAATGCTCTTTGGAGTTGGGCTTGATCTTGTCTTTGGGGACCCACCGGCGTTCCATCCCGTTGTGGCCATAGGACGTCTCATCGAGTTCCTCGAGCGGCTTCTTTTCCCGAGGGAGCGGAACTTCAAGCGGGAATTCATCATGGGGTTTGTGGTCCTTGGGCTTGTTGCGGGAGGCTTGGGTGTGGGGTACTTCTTCCTGCGCCGCTTCCTCTCTCAAGTTGCGCCGGCGCTTTTTGTTGCTGTGGAGGTGTACTTCATCTTCTACTTCCTTGCGATTCGAACGCTCCTTGAGCGGGGGAAGGAGATCGAGGAG
>JACIZN010000060.1 GCA_014359405.1 Candidatus Caldatribacterium sp. | reverse complement strand
GACAAAGACTACGAAGTGATCGCTCTCCAATACAAGGCGCAGAGCCCTCTCCCGTTCCCTTTCCAGCATCACGCAAAAGGGGCACTGCTTCTTCTCTTGGTAGAAAGCAATAGCCCCCTCAATTTCTTCGAGAACTGCTCGAGGAACAACAGGTGTAGCAATGAACTGCGAGTGAGCATGGCGCATCGAAGCTCCTGCCTCAATCCCCTGGTTCTTGAAAATGAGACCGTACCGTAAGTCCTTCTCTCCCTCAAAGGCGCGCAATCGTTCTCTGTACGCTGCAAGAACCCGGGTAATTTGTTCCTCCGGGAGTTCAGAGAAATCCAGCGCATGATAGGGTGTCTCCACGATAACCTCGTGCACACCAAAACCGCTTGTAACCTGATAGAGTCCATCCCTCATGCTCCACAGAGGGACGTCCTTTCGAAGTGCCGGGTACTTATTGGGAAACACCCGTACGAACCATCCCGGATGGTTCGGAAGGGTTCCATCACGGCGAATACTGAAGACCTCTTCCGGGGTCCAGGCCTCCATACCCTCACAGAAAGGACATCCCGATGCTCCTTCCTCAAACTCGTAGGGTCGATTGATTCGTTCTGGGGCAATGATAGTCCACCGCCCCGTCAGAAAATCCCTCCGCCACTCAGACATCGCTGCAAGTCTCAGGGAATCCAATCCTCCTCCCCCGTCAAGCTTTCAAGGAAAAGGACAAGGAGCCGCACTGCATTCTCCACGTCTTCGGTGTCGATGACTTCTGAGGGTGTATGCATATAGCGGTTTGGGATTCCGATGAGGCCTGTCACCACTCCCTCTCGAGTGACTTGAATGGCGTTGGCATCCGTTCCCGTAGCCCGAGATTCCGCTTGAATTTGGTGTGGAATTCCATGCGCTTTAGCGATTTCAACAAGCCGCTGAAAGACCTTAGGGTTAATATTGGGGCCACGGGCAATCACTGGTCCCTTCCCCAGGGCAATATCGCCAACTTTTCTTTTGTCCACATCGGGACAATCGGAGGCAAAAGTTACGTCAACGGCAATACCCACATGAGGTGCAATGCCAAAGGCACTCGTTCTTGCTCCCCGAAGTCCTAACTCTTCTTGAACCGTGCTCACTCCGTACACGGCACAGCGGAGCTTGTCCCTATTCACCCGCCGCAAGGTTTCCGCTACGACGAAGACGCCAACTTTGTCGTCGAATCCTTTTCCAGCGACCCGTGTCCCAGAAAGGGGCTGGAAACCGACGTCAAAGGTGATCGGATCACCAACACTCACAAGCTGCAGAGCTTCTTCTTTTGTCCTTACTCCGATATCGATCCACTGCTCCTCAATTTTCACAACTTTCTGCCGGTCCTTTTCCTCCATGAGATGAATCGGCTTTTTCCCAACCACCCCAGGCAGAGGACCGAACCTCGTGTGAATGAGAACCCGGGTTCCTGCCGTAATGTGAGGGTCAACACCGCCAACTGCTGCGAAGTGGATATACCCCTGATCGTTCACATACTCGACCATAAGGCCTACTTCGTCGCAGTGGCCAGCAAGCATGACTCTCGGGGTCTTATCAGGATGAATAACTCCGAAAGCGTTGCCATGGACATCTTTATAGGACTTGTCCACCTTCCCCTGGATACGTTCAAGGAATACCCGCTGCACCTCTTCCTCGAATCCGGATGGGCTGGGGGTTGAAATGAGCTTCCGCAAAAAATCCATGCTATCCGAGTCCATGGACACTCCCCCTCTCAAGCGATACTCTCTCAGGGCTTTTTTCCAAAGGCTAAACTCAACACTTCATCAACAGTTTCCACGAAATGGAAACGCATCTCCTTTTTCACTTCAGCCGGAATCTCTTCAAGGTCCTTCCCGTTTTCTTTCGGAAGGATAACCTCGCTGATACCTGCTCGATGGGCAGCAAGGACCTTCTCCTTAATTCCCCCCACAGGAAGGACCCGCCCAGTAAGGGTAACCTCTCCGGTCATCGCTATCTCTTGACGAGGTGGAGTTTTCGTCAAAGCCGAAACCATGGATACAGCCATTGTAACACCTGCAGAGGGACCGTCCTTGGGAATTGCCCCAGCAGGAACATGGATATGAATGTCGTTCTTCTCGTAGAAATCCTCAGGGATACCCCACTCCCGGGAACGTTCCCGAACGCAAGAGAGCACAATGCGCGCTGATTCCTGCATGATTTTCCCCATATTCCCTGTAAGGATGAGGTTGCCCTTCCCAGGAAGGGCAACGGTCTCCACAAAAAGCACTTCTCCACCGACTTCTGTCCATGCAAGACCAGTGGCTACGCCAACTTTCCCCCCAAGAAGAAGCGCATCTTTTGAGTACCGTTGGGGTCCCAGGAACTCCCGAAGAAGGTCAAGATCAATCACGAAAGGCCCTTTCTCGCCTGAAGCCAATCGCTTTGCTACTTTTCTACAAACCGAAGCAATGCTCCGCTCGAGTTGCCTGACTCCTGCTTCCCGAGTGTACTCTCGAATAATGGTCAAAATGGTTTCATCGGGAATGCAGAGGAGTTCTTCAGCAATGCCGTTCTCTTTGCACTGTCTGGGAATAAGGTACTTTCGGGCAATAGCGAGCTTGTCCTGATCTGTGTACCCCGAAAGGAAAATCACCTCCATGCGATCCAAAAGCGCAGGAGGAATAGTGTCCACGACATTAGCCGTGGTAATGAAAAGGACTCGGGAGAGGTTAAAAGGCACACCAAGGTAATGGTCCACAAAAGCCTCATTCTGCTCAGGGTCAAGAACCTCAAGGAGGGCTGAAGCAGGATCCCCCCGGAAATCCGCACCGATTTTGTCGATTTCATCGAGCATGAAAACAGGGTTATTCGTCCCAGCCCTCCGGAGCCCCTGGATGATTCTACCCGGCATTGCCCCAACGTATGTTCTGCGATGCCCCCGAATTTCTGCTTCGTCACGTACTCCCCCAAGGGAAATCCGTACAAACTTCCGTCCCAGCGCCCGAGCAATGGATTTTCCAAGAGACGTTTTTCCAACTCCAGGAGGACCAACAAAGCAAAGGATTGGCCCCCTCAGGTCTCTCTTCAGCTGGCATACCGCAAGGTACTCAAGAATACGTTCTTTAACCTTTTCAAGATTGTGATGGTCTTCGTCAAGAATCCTGCGGGCAAGGTCGACATCAAGGACGTCTTCCGTGCTCTTGTTCCAAGGAAGCTCAAGAATCCAGTCGATGTAGTTTCGGATAACAGGATATTCTGGAGAGGTGGTAGGAATGTGAGATAATCTCTCGAGCTCTTTCTCCACTTCCTCTTCAACTTCTGGTGTAAGTCCAAGCGTTTTGAGCCTTTCCCGGAGCTTAGCAATCTCACTTCCCCGCTCATCGAGCTCTCCGAGTTCCCGCTGAATCGCTTTGAGCTGCTCCCGCAAGAAGTACTCCCGTTGCGTCTTTGCCATCTCCCGTTGAATCTGCGCCTGAATTTTGCTCCCAATTTGAAGAATCTCAAGCTCTCTCGTCAGGTAGTAGGTGACTTTCTTGAGCTTCTCGACGAGATCAAAGGATGCAAGAACGTCCTGTTTCCCAGCCACATCGAGGTTGAGATTGAAAGCGACAAAATGTGCAAGACGTGCGGGTTCCTTAATATTCATTGCGGTCACAAACGCCTCTTTTGGAAGGTACGGCGCAAGTTCAACAACTTTTTGGAAGAGGCCCAAGATGTTCCGCTTCAGAGCTTCTACTTCGTCGGTATGAACCTCCTCAAGATGAATGATTGCAATTCTGGCCACAGGGTACGGATCCCACCGGACCCATTCCTTAACCACAAACGCAGCCAGCCCGAAAACGAGAATCTGGACCGCCTCCTCCGGAAGGCGGAGCATCCGAGAAATCCTTCCCACAACCCCAACCTCGTAAAAGTCCTCTGGAGCAAGGGAACCTTCTTCTGGTTTCCTCCGGAGAGCCACAACACCGACGATTTTATCTCTGAGTACCGCCTCGTGCACCAAACGGACCCATGTTTCCCCCTGAACAACCCAGGGAAGGGCAATTTCCGGAAAGAGAACGTTATCCTCAAGGGGAAGGATGGGAACTTCTTCGGGAAGTTCCCGATCCCGCTTCTTGTGAAGGGGCAAAGTCTGCTCGACCAATCCGTTCGATCGTTCGCTTTCTTCAAAGAGCACAGGCCATTCTTCCTGCAACACCTTCACGCCCCCTCATCAATCGGAACTCGCCGCTCCCAAGTGCTCTTTTTAGGGCACTCGACGATGAGAAATCCACTCCGGTACGTCGCCCGCACCGCCGCATCATCTATGTCATCTTCAAACTCAATTTCCCGGTAGAAGGGACCAAAGTGAATCTCCATAAGGTAGTAATCCTTTTTGGGGGGAGAAGGGATTTCCTTTCGCTCTCCCCGAATCATGAGCTTTTTTCCCTGGACAAATACTTCCACTTCCCTTGGATTCACTCCTGCCAGCTCCACAACCACAAAGAAGGAGGAATCGGTTTCAAAAACGTCGCAGGCAGGGACCCAGGGTTCCTCAGAAAGGGGAGAGAAACTCGGCCTCTTGCCGGATAGATGCTCCACAAACCTCTGCACTTCCCGCTGTATGGAAAAGAACTCTTCCCAAAGAGAATCAAACTGAGCCATAGTGCTCCCCTCTAAAAGACAACAAGGACGCGTTGCAAGGCGTACTGCGCACCCACCTCGTCGGGGACGAATTCAACCCGTATGGCATTTTCCCCCAACTCGAGGAAGGGTGCAAGAGAAACAATGTGCACTCTAAGGGGATTTCCTTTACCCTTTTCCACTTTCCCAGCAAAACTCAGCTGCCCGTTCACGTAAAGTCGGAGAGCGCCAGGGGCATCAGCCGCTCCCCACACACAGAGCGCTCCAGCTTGAAGTGGCTGAGAGAGGACAAAACTTGCTTCTAAATACTCTCCCTCCCCAAGGAGAAGGGCAAATACCGGATTCTCAAAAAATCCCTTTTCCACCCTTCCCTGGTACACAAGGTTTTCAAAGTTCGTCTTAACCTTACCACTGCTCCAATCAAGGAAGTAGAAACCCTCGCCAAAATACACCCCCATTCCACTCACAGTTCCCCTTGCGTACCCCTCCGAGGGAAGAAACCTCGCCGTCCCTCCAAAGGAAACCCGGATTTCCACACTCTCTCGGGCTTCCGTCCAGGGGGCGAAAAAGCGGTTCTCAGCCCTCCCCGAGGAATCCGTCGTAGTGTTAACATGCTCGAAGGTCCCAACACTTGCCGTCCAATGCACCACTTTCCCTCCGATAGGGTTTCCCTGAGCGTCCTGCAGGAGGGCCTCGAGTTCCATCGCCTCTCCCGCGCCGACCCGGAAAACTGCCGGCGAAACCTCAAGAACCGTCATTCGCTTCTCAGCTCGCACAAGGAAACGGATTTCCTGAGAGGAAGCTCCATACACCATGTCTCCCTCAAAAGACGCTCGAACGGTGACCTCTTTCTCTTCTGCAAGGGATGGTGCTACGTACCAAACCTCAGAAAATCCGGAAGTGTTCGTGAAGGTTTGGTACCTTTCGAGTTTCCCCTCACTGACTTCCCATTGAATACGACGATTGGCAAGGCCGTTACCAGCCTCATCCCCAAGAAAAACCCGAAGTTTTACCCTTGCTCCTGGAGCCACTTCCTGTACAACCCGATCAAACTGCAGGAAGGAAGGAGCAAGCACACGTTCTTCCGTAATCTGGATTGCACAGTGCTGCACATGGACCTCGTCCCCAAGAAGCGCTCGAATCCTCGTTGGCCGCTTCATCGCCTCTACCAGAATTCGATCCGGAATAGCCCTCGGAGTCAATACTACGAGAAAACGTTCCACGCCCTCAGGCCCCACTACCGTGCCAGAAATCCTCTTTTGTGAACCTGCTACGAAGAATTCGTTGTTTTTCAGGATTTGTGCCTCCCCCTGGGGAGTGTAATCGAAAACACTCACGTACCCATCCCTCTCGCTTGAAAGGGTGAGAACGATCCTCTCTCCCGGCCGGTAAACCCCAAAGTTCCCCCGGTCGGGAAGTACATCCAAAAAGGGCGAGGTCTCGAGTTTCGGAATCTCTTCAAGCTCTTCCGGCGCAATTTCGAAAGTAAAGGGTTGCCCCGAGGCCATGCTTCCGCCCAGAAATCCAAGGCACAGAAGGACGAGAAGGACAAGACTTCGCACTTTGTCAGCCCCCCAAGCTCTCTCTCTCAACACTCTCCCCACTTGGAATACTCTCCTTGGGGAAATCACCGTAGTCGAGATCCGGACCTATGCGGCAGTTCCTGCCTATGAGAATTCCCGGAGGAATTCTCGTGTTTTTTCCAACCACCGTGAGACCACTTCGGAGCATATCGGGAAACTTTCGATTCGGCGTCCAATCTTCCCCGTACCCTACAACTGCCCTTTCTCCCACAACAATGGCCTTATCGAGAATAGCTCGATCCACAAAGGCTCCCTCTTCAATGACCGTGTCACTCATGACCACTGAGTCCCGCACCACCGCGCCTTTCTTGACTATGACTCCGCTGAAGAGCACAGAATTGATGACTGTCCCCTCCACGATAGTCCCGCTTCCCAGGATACTCCGCTCCACCAGCGCATTGGCACCAAGCTTAAGAGGTGGACGATCCTCAACGGTCGTGTATATCGGCCAACGTTCGTCATAGAGATTAAGCGGTGGAGGGCTCTCAAGAAGTTCCATGTTGGCCTGCCAGTACGCATCAAGCGTCCCAACATCTTTCCAGTACCCCTCAAAAGGAAAGGCAAAAACACGCCTGGTTCGAACCATCCGAGGAATAACGTCCTTCCCAAAGTCGAAAGAAGTACCCGGCCTTTTTGCTTCGTACTCGACTTCTTCTTTGAGCACCTCCAAGGTGAAAACGTAAATGCCCATGTTGACGAGATTACTCTTTGGATGCTTTGGCTTCTCTTCGAACTCGACAATCCTTCCTTCCTCGTCAGCAACGAGAACCCCAAAACGGTGTGCTTCCTCCCAGGGAACGGCAATAACAGAGACGGTAAGGTCTGCTTTTCTCTCCAAGTGGAAGCGGAGGAGAGGCCTGTAATCCATTTTGTAAATGTGATCCCCCGAAAGAATAAGGACAAGCTGTGGCCTCTTTTCCCAGAGAAAGTCAAGATTCTGGTAGATGGCGTCTGCAGTTCCCCGATACCAATCGGTAGCTGCATCACTGATGTAAGGCTGGAGGAGGAAAATACCCCCCTCCATGCGGTCCAGGTTCCAAGGTTTCCCAATACGAATGTGATCGTGGAGAGAGCGGGGGTTGTACTGCGTGAGAACGCCCACGCAGTAAATCCCCGAATGGACGCAGTTGCTGAGGCAGAAATCAATGATTCGGTACTTTCCCCCGAAGGGAACAGCGGGCTTTGCCCTCTTCGCTGAGAGGATATCAAGTCGCCGCCCTTCTCCTCCTGCAAGGATCATGGCTACAACGTCTCTCTTGTACATCCCGTCACCTTCCAGGTTACCCCATAAGGTGCTTCGCCTGTTCGAGAAGATTCAGGAAATGATTCACAAAGATTCCCTTTTGGGGCGAGGGATGATCGTCTCCAAGCCACCAGAACCAATCACTTCCCTCAGCGGCAAGGAGGAGTTCGTAAACCCTTTCCCTTACTTCCGGAGAGAGCCTTTCTCTCTTTTCTTCGAACTCCTTCCTTACCTCAAAAAGGCGTTCCCAAGCCCAGTTCTTTTCCGGATGGCCCATCCAGCACGCAAAATTCCCAAAGATCCAAGAACCGGGCACAAGACGCTCAAGACGGGGCACATCTTGGATACTCCTCAGGTACTCCGAAGGTGTTACTGTAGCCACCTCCTTGCACTCAGAAAGGGCCTCATAAAGACCGCTGAGAAACGGAAGCCCGTTATCTTTATAATACTCCCAGGCGTTCTCTCCATCAAGAATGACGTTGACTATGTAGTCTTTCCCTTCGGGGAGAGCCCTCCGGATATCCCCAACTTTTCGCATGAAATCCTCTACCGCCTGAGAGGGAGGCATCGCATGGTACTCGAATCCAATGGCATCGGAGAGCACGCGATCCCGGAAGAAAATCACAATTTCTCGGCCGTTCCGCTTCATCTTATGTGGTAGGTAGAGTTCTTCTGGGGCTTTTCCGCCCCCTTCGCGTCCCCTTCCGAGGGAGTGAAAGAGTACCTCTTCACCTGTGGCCACCCACCTGACCCCTTCACGGGCAGCACCAAGGAGGACTTCTTCGCTTACCGACCCTTCCGACGGCCACATCCCTTGAACTTCCCTACCCCAGACCCTTTCCGCATACTCTTTTCCCCGGCGAATTTGCACAAGGGCATCCTGGGGAAAAGGAAACCACGAGGGAGAAAGATCCCGTGCCGCCTGAGCATCCCCAAGGAGAGGAAGGATAGGGTGGTATAAGGGGGAGAAGGTGATCTCGATTTGTCCGTTCTCAAGAAGTTTCCGGTACTGAGGAATGATGCTTCTTAGAACCCGCATAGTGGCATTGAACACCACTTTTTTGTCTTCTTCGGTGTAACTTCGTCCCTTCTCGTGGAGGTACTTTACTTCCTCATCGGTCTGAAGGAGGAGGGGATCGAACCATATGAGTTGGTAGAGAATCTGGAGATCGAGGAAATCCTGAGAATTGAGGGAAGAAAGAGCCTCTGATCTTCGTTCCCAGAGCTCCTGGTACCTTGGCCAGGACTCAAAAGTTCGGGGCGAAGCAACGAGGAAAAAGAGCTCGACGATTTCCTTCTTCTCCCCCTCTGTGAGCGCTTCGGCTTCTTTTTCCGCAAGCTGCATGACTCGGTCCTTTCCCCCCTCAAGGTACAGCTCTATCTGTCGCAAGAGAGAGGGAACAAAGTTGAAGGTTACCCGAACCGAGGGGAAACGCTCAAGGAGTTTCCCCATGAAGAGATAGTCCTTCGTCGCATGGGTCCGAACCCAGGGGAGAACAAACTCTCTCTTTTCTGCGTCCCAGTACCACGGCTGATGCATGTGCCAGAGAATGTGCACGTAGAAAGCCATTGAGCCCACCTCTTTCTTCAGTCAAGGCGGATAATCTCTCCTCGAATTACCTTTCCTGAGGCAATCTCCAAACGCCCAAGGGTGAGACAGGGAGCGAAAATCCTGTCCGTAGGGCTTCCAGGATTCAAAAGGAGGAAGTTCTTCTGCCATACAAGGAGAGGGCGATGAGAATGCCCATAGACGATTACCTGAACATTCTCCTGCGAAAACGACGTGAGAGCCATTCGCTCTGCTTCCTCAGGTGAACCGTGCCCATGGATAAGACCAATGCGCACACCCTCAAGCTCCACAACACGTCTTGCAGGAAGGCGGGAGTGCACGCCTGGGGTGTCCATGTTGCCACAGACTGCGTACACCGGGGCAAATTGGGAGAGTTCTTCAAGAACCCACCACTCGACGACATCCCCTGCGTGGAGGATGCAGTCGACACCTCTGAGGAAAGGGGTGAGATAGTCAGGGACGGCTTTCAATCGCTCCGGGATGTGGGTATCTGAAAGCACGGCAACAACCATAACCTTACCCTACCTTTTGCGCAAGGAAACGCTCGGCCGCCTTCACGGTATTTGCCATGAGCATGGCCACGGTCATCGGACCCACACCCCCAGGAACCGGGGTGATGTAGGAGGCCTTCGGAGCAACACTTGCAAAGTCCACATCACCGACAATCTTTTCTCCGACTCTATTGATTCCCACATCGATCACCACTACCCCTTCCTTCACCATGTCTCCGGTAACCGC
Organism: Candidatus Caldatribacterium sp.; assembly: GCA_014359405.1. Lineage (NCBI taxonomy): Bacteria > Pseudomonadati > Atribacterota > Atribacteria > Atribacterales > Candidatus Caldatribacteriaceae > Candidatus Caldatribacterium > Candidatus Caldatribacterium oleiphilum. The sequence goes on along the minus strand of JACIZN010000060.1, from coordinate 1,339 downwards.
TCCGGGTGACCCACAGGCTACCACAAGAATATCGGCCCTTCTTGTGTGTTCGGGAAGATTCACGGTTCTTGTATGACACAAGGTGACCGTAGCATTGGCTCCTTTCGCCTTTTGAACGAGTAACATCGCCAGAGGTTTCCCCACGATGGTGCTCCGCCCAACGATAACTACGTGTTTCCCCTCGACCTCGATGCCATACCGCACAAGGAGCTCTTGAACCCCCCAGGGGGTGCAGGGGAGAAAGACAGGGTCCCCAATCAGGAGCCTGCCGAGATTGTAGGGATGGAAACCATCGACGTCTTTCTGTGGGTCAATGCGGTAGAGAACCTCTTGCTCCTCAATTTGTGGTGGGAGAGGAAGCTGTACAAGGATGCCGTGGACCTCGGGATTTCCATTGAGAGAGTCAATGAGGTCCAGAATTTCCTTGATTTCTGCCGTTTCAGGGAGATGGTATCGGAATGAGCGGATTCCCAATCTCTCACAGGCTTTTTCCTTGTTTCGGACGTAAACCTGGCTTGCTGGATTGTTCCCCACAAGGATAACCGCGAGGCCAGGTTGGCACCCTGAAGCGACCAAACGCAAAACTCGAGGCTTGAGCTCTTCGTAGACCTTTGCCGCTACCTGCTTCCCGTCAATAAGCTGAAAGGGCATCGGTTTTTTCCCTCCTTTGGGCAGCGTTTTTCAGAAACCCCTCAAGATTCTCCCACGAGGCGTTCACGATTCTCTCCTCTGGGAAACCAATCTCTTCCAACATCCGCAGAGCTTCCCCAAACTCGCCGACTTCCTCACAGAAATGGGCATCACTTGAGACTATAATCATTCCTCCACAGGACTTCACAAGTTGCGCAATGAGGCGACAGTTCTCTTCACTTCCCTTCCTACTCACAAGGAAAGAGCTGTTGTTCACCTCGATAACTTTTCCAAGCTTCACCGCAGTGTCGACAACCTCTTCGTACTCAAGAGGATACCTGGGGTTACCTGGATGCGCCACAATGTCCACGAAAGGATGCTCAAGAGCCCTCACCAAGGCCTGGGTGTTGACCTCCTTTGATCCTCCTTGGAAAACTTGGGGGTGAAAGGAAACAATGGTGAAATCAAGACGACGGAGAATGCGGTCTGGGAGGTCGAGGCGACCTTCGGCATCAATTATATCAACTTCGGCTCCAAAATAAAGGCGAATCCCGTTAAATTCTTGCGGAAAATGTCCTCGGGCTTCAAAGTAAAGTGCCGAAGGACCTCCAGGCATACTTGGGGTATGGTCGGCAATGCCAAGTGCGCTGAGTCCGGTCCGCCGCGCGGGGGGGGGGGTCTCTGGGGCGGTGCGGGGGGGGGGGGGGGG
>JACIZN010000059.1 GCA_014359405.1 Candidatus Caldatribacterium sp. | reverse complement strand
GCTCACTGCCAAGTACGGCGTCCCCTACTTCCAGAACTTCATCTCGAGGTCCCTGCGCCCTGGGGATGTGCGCTCCATGTGCTGCCGCCTGCAGCTTGATCTGCGGACGCTGCGGAACCGCTGTGGAGGGCTCTTCGGATCGGCAGACAAAACAGGTTCCATCGGCGTTGTCACGATTAACCTCCCCCGCATCGGGTACCTGAGTAAAACCGAAGAAGAGTTCTTCACCCGCCTCAAGCGGATGATGCACATTGCAAAGACTGCTCTGGAGATCAAGAGAAAAGTCATCGAACGAAACCTCAAGAACGGCCTTTTCCCGTACACCCGCAGGTACCTTGGGACGTTCCGGAACCACTTCTCCACCATCGGCCTTGTGGGCATGAACGAGGCATGCCTGAACTTTTTGGGGGTCTCCATCGCCCATCCTGAAGGGAAGGCTTTCGCCATCAAGGTCCTCCAGTTCATGCGGGAGAGGCTCCAGGACTTCCAGGAGGAAACAGGCAACCTCTACAACCTCGAAGCTACTCCAGCAGAGAGCGCAAGCTACCGCTTAGCACGCCATGATCGGCGGCGCTTCCCCGACATCATCACCGCCGGGGATGCAGAGCCCTACTACACGAATAGCACCCATCTCCCCGTGGACTACACCGACGACCCCTTCGAAGCCCTGGAGCATCAGAAAGACCTCCAGGTCCTCTACACGGGAGGGACTGTCTTCCACACCTTCCTTTCGGAGGCACCCGACCCTGAAGCGGTGAAGCGTTTCATCCGTCGGGTCTTCGAGAACTACCCGATTCCCTACCTCACCATCACGCCAACTTTTTCGGTCTGCCCAAAGCACGGATACCTGAAAGGCAAATTAAGCATCTGTCCCATGTGCGGTGAGGAGACAGAAGTCTACTCTCGGGTCGTGGGGTACTACCGCCCGGTGCAGCGCTGGAACCGAGGGAAACAAGAAGAGTTTGCCGAGCGCAGAGAATACACCCTGAGGTGACGGCATGGTCTTTCGGGGATGGCACAGAGTAAGCTACATCGAGTATCCAGGAAGAATCGCCACCGTCCTTTTTGTTGCCGGGTGCAACTTCCGTTGCCCTTTCTGCCACAACCCGGAGCTCGTTATGGAAGCGAGGGACCTTCCCCTCATTGAGGAGGGGGAGGTCCTCGAATACCTCAAGAAACGCCAGGGGCTCCTTGACGCCATTTGCATCACCGGAGGGGAGCCCCTTCTTTACGCAAAAGAATGTCGTCCGTTCCTTGAGAGAGTGAAAGAGCTCGGATACCTCACCAAGGTGGACACGAATGGGAGTTTCTTCGAAGAATTCCTGAGTCTCTGGGACCTTGTGGACCTCTGGGGTATCGACTTCAAAGTTCCCCTCCGGTTGTACCACCTCGTCGGAGGCAGGGGAAAGGAGGACTCGGTGCAGAGGGTTCTTGAAAAGGCCCTTGCCCACCCGGAGCGGATCGAAATTCGAACGACCATCTACCCCCCCTTCCACACCCTTGAGGTTCTCCGGGAAATGGCCGAAGTACTCCGAAATGCAAAAGCCTGGTACTGGCAGAACTTCCACCGGGAGAAGAACCTCTCCCAGGAAGCCAAAAATGTTACCCCGTACAGCCCTTCTTTTCTTCACACCCTGCGGGATACCATCAACCAGGAGATTGGGCGGGATCTCGTGGTCCTTCGCCTGTGAGAATACCCACCGTTGAGGTTCCAAGGCGGTTTGCCCCCGCTGCAATCATGGCAAGGGCCTGGAGCCGAGTTTTAATACCTCCTGCGGCCTTAACCCCAAGAGATGGGCCGACGACCCGCCGGAAAAGGCGGACATCTTCCTCCTTTGCCCCAGAAGGGCCAAAACCGGTTGATGTCTTGACAAAATGCGCCCGAGCCGCCTGAGCAATGAGGCACCCCACAATCTTCTCCTCCTCGGTGAGATACCCCGCTTCAAGAACCACTTTGACCACGCAGGGGGACATCTCCTCAACCACACCCCGAATGTCCTGGTACACCGCCCTCCAGTCGCCATTCTTGAGGGCCGCAAGGTTCACAACCATATCCGCTTCTCGTGCTCCTTCCTGAAAAGCAAGCCGCGCCTCTCGAGCCTTTATTTCGGGTTTATTCTGCCCCAAGGGGAATCCGACTGCCACGCCTACGAGTACTCCACTTCCCTCAAGGAGCTCGCTGCACAGCGCCACGTAGTACGGGTTCACGATGACGCTGAAGAACCCCCACTTCTTTGCCTCTTCGCAGAGCTTCCGCACTTCTTCTTTCGTTGCCGTGGGACGGAGAAGGGTTATATCGGTGTGCCGAGCAAGGAAAGACCTGAGGTTCTCCTCTCCCTCCGGAATCTCCTCCTTTTCCGGGAAACGTTCCTTCACAGGAATTTCAACCCCAAGGACCTCCTCAACCCTTTCCCGAATCCTCTCAAGCTCCCCCATTCTCTCTCCCCTCACTCGAGATTCGCATGCTTCTCCATCATGAGACGGTACGCCTCCTCTTCCTTCCCCGCAACGAGGGCAAGGATGCAGGCATCACAAAGGAGCCAGAGCGCATCTTCAAAACGGGTTCCTCCGCCACCGGTGAAGAGTTGACGCGTTGCCCGAGTTTTCTCTGGGGAAAAGGCAAGAGCATGGTGGGCTACAGCCTCAAGAGGCGTTCCTCTCTTCCCAAGGAAGGCAAAGACTAAGGCTCCGAGACTTCTGGCTTTCTCCGCAAAGAGAAGGACCGAAGAGGTGTGCCCTGAGCCAGAAGCCACAACGAGGACGTCTCCTTCCCGGATTGCCGGACAAGTCACCTCCCCCACAATGTGCACGGTGTACCCAAGGTGCATGAGGCGCATGGCAAAACCCTTGAGGACAAGGAAACTCCGCCCCCGAGCCCAGAAAAAGAGCCGCTTCTTTCGCCAGCTCTCAAAGCACGAAAAGAAAGCCTCAAGGTCTTTTTCCTCCAAGGTGGAAAGGAGGTCCTTTGCCTCTTCAAGGACTTCAAGAATCTTTTCCCGGAAAGGCATCGAGTATCCTCCTCACTCTCTCGGCCACTTTTTCAGGAAAGGGGCTTTTTGTCACCGCCGAACCCACCACCACGACTTCCGGACGAAAAGTTTCAAGAAGGAGCGGAAGGACCTCCGGGGTTATTCCTCCTGCCACAAGGAGGGGGAACTTCCTAAGAAAGGAAAGAGGAAAGGTGACCCTTTCCCAGGCCTTGGGGTCCCCAAAGACCACATCATGGGGAACGTGGAGACCCAGGAAATCGGGCTTCAGTTCTTCAAGGAGAGGGACATTCAGTGCATTCGGGAGAAGGTCAATTGTATCCACCGCCCACCGCTTCCCGAAGGCCTGAGCCGCCCTCTTTACCCCCTCAAGGGTGGTACGGGATGCTCCTCCAAGGACGGAAACGATGTCCCCACCTCTCTCAAAAACCGCCCTTGCTTCCTCTTCCCCCGCATCCACGATTTTGGCATCAACAAAAATGAGCTTCTTCCCCGCCACCTTCCGGAGGGACTCCACAAAAAAGAGGCCGCAGGAGAGAAGGAGAGGCGTCCCCACCTCAAGGATATCCACGTAAGGAAGGAGGCGCTGGGCAAGGGTAAGGGCTTTTTCTCTCTCCCAGAGGTCTAAAGCAACTTGGAAAAGAGGCATTTCACCCCTCCATCATCCGAAAGACAAGGCCACTCCAGGCTTTGGGGTAGAAGTACGTTGACTTCTGGGGCATGCGCTGGAACTTCGCCACCGCTTTCTCGACCTGCTCAATAGGGGTTGGGCGCATGACGAACACGAGCTGGTACTTATTCTCCTCCCGGGCGATGGCGAAAACGTCCTTGGTCCCTCGAAGGTAGTCAACGAACTCGCTTTCTTCTTTGCCTTCACTGTTGAGACCCAGGATGTCACGGAAGACGAGCTCGTGGAGAATCGTGGTATCCAGGTGCCGGTTCACGTTCTCTTCGCCCAGCCGCTCATCCATGATTCGAGGGTCCTTAAGCGTTATGGTTGCCCACTGCTCGTTTTTCCTCTCGTACACCCCAATGGTGAACGGTGGAGCCTCCTGCAGGAATTCCTCCATCTCCCGCTCGTTGGAGAAGAATCGAACCTCGAAGTACTTCTCGCACTTTGCAAAGAAATCGGCAAGGCGCTCCTCAGGGAGACTATGCACTAAGCGATGGGTGGGGAGAATGAGGAGCCCAGGGTTGTGGATGTTCACAAGGGTCATCATGGTGTAGTCCTCGGGGATTTCCTCAAGGGGATCGGAGAGAGCAGCTCTTTGTTCTTTCCGGTACATGAGGCAGGTTTCGTACCGGTGGTGCCCATCAGCAATGATGAGGGTACGGGGATTGAGAACCTTTCGGATGTGGGCAATGGCCTTTTCATCGGAGAGCCGAAAGAGCCGATGCACAACTCCCCGGGAGTCGGTAAAGGCAAAAAGCTCCGCTTCGGGACGTTTGTGCTCCTCAAGGATGGCGTCAATGGTCCTCTGGGGGTCGTTGTAGAGGCAGAAAATCTGCTCGAGATTGGCCCGGGTTGCCCGAAGGAGCTCCAGGCGGTCCAGGGAGTACTTGGGCATGGTGCGCTCGTGAGGGAAAATGATGCGCTTCTCGAAATCCTCAATACGCACCAAAGCCACAAGACCGGTGCGTGTCCTGCGACCAAAGGAATTCAGCTCAAATTCCTGCTCGTAGATGTAGAAGGATGGAACATCGTCGCGCACGAACACTCCCTGGGCAATCCAAGAGCGGAGTCGAGAAGCGGCGTTCTGGTATCCGCTCTCGTCCTTGCCGAGGATAAGGTGCACGAAGTTGTACTCTTCCTCGGCAAGCCTCTGCCTTTCTTTTTCCGAGATCACATCATAGGGGGGAGCAACAAGCCTTTCAATCCCCCGTTCCTTGATGTACTTCTCCGCGTAGCGGTACCCCAAAAAGGGCTTAACCACTGCCATGACCAACCCTCCTACCCTACTCTGGTAGTATCAATCCTTCGCAGAATGCGTCTTCAAAATCCCGGCGAGCTGAAAGCTCAACGTAGTGCACCCGGCGGGCAATGTCCTCAAGGGTTTCCCGAAATTCCCGGGAAAGAAGTGCTCTCCGGGCTCCGGCAAGGGAAGCGTTACCCACCGAGCGGGCCGGGACATCTTTGGGGATGAGTCCGATGGTTCTTGCGCTCTCTGGGCGAATGTAGCTTCCGAAAGCTCCCGCAAGAACCACTTCCTCGATATCCTCCTCCCTGAGGTGAGCTTCTTTGAGGAGAATGCTCCTTCCCGCCCTTAAAGCCGCCAGGGCAAGCTGGAGCTTCTCCACATCCTTCTCTGTCACAAAGACGTAAGGGTCTTTTGAGAGAACAAATCTCTTCTCCCCCTCCTTCTCTTCAAGGAACAGAGACCAGTGCCCGTTCCCCTGCAATCGCCCCTTTGGACTGAGAATCCCCACCTTTCGGAGCTCCGCCATGGTGTCGATGAGGCCCGTACCGCAGATACCGCGCGGGGGAACACCTCCAATGGTAGTCAGAGCAATCTCTCCGTTCTCAAGAGAAACCGCCGAAATCGCCCCCAGGGAGGCCCGCATGCCGAAGCGGATTCCTGCCCCTTCAAAGGCCGGACCCGCCGCCGTTCCGCAGGCGAAAATTTTCCCCTGAAAGGCGAGGACAATTTCCCCATTCGTCCCGACATCGATGTAGAGAGTGGGTTTTTCCGCCTCGTGGATTCGAAAAACCCCAATCCCCCCCACGATATCTCCTCCGACGTACCCGGCAACACAGGGTAGAACATAGACCGAAGCTTCCTGGTGCACCGAAAGCCCCACTTCTTTTGCCCGGAGGAGATACCCCTCCCGGATGACTGGCACATACGGCGCCACACCAATGCTCAAGGGGGAAAGACCGAGGAAGAGGTGTTCCATGATGGTATTCCCCGCAACGGTGACGGCAAAGATGCGGTCCTTTCTTTGTCCTGTTCTTTCGCAGAGCTTCGCAATGAGGGTGTTCATCGTCTCAATGGCACTTCTCTGGAGAGCCTCGAGGTTTTCAGGGTGGTCCTGAATCGCCCGGAGGCGAGAAATCACATCGGCTCCAAAACGCACCTGCTCGTTGAGTGCTCCCTCTTGAGCGAGCACCTTTCCCGAGCGCAGGGAAAGGAGCGCGCCGGCCACCGTCGTTGTCCCAAGGTCAAAAGCGACCCCCAGGAATTCCTCTTCCGGAGGTGAGGAGACGGCAAAAACCTCCTTTTCGTCCCAGAAAACCTCAAAAAGGGCTTCGTCTTCCTCTCCAAGGAGAGAGAGCCCCCGCAGAGCCTCCCGGGAAAAGGAGGAAAGAGGAATTCTCTTGGAGAGTTCTTCCTTGAGGGAAGTCACCGAAGGAAGGGGAGGCTTTCGGAAGGGTACCACCACCCGCTGCACCGGAAGGTCCTCCAGTGCAAAGCCCTCTACCCCCTCCTCTCCAAGGAGGGTAAAGGAAGCCCCCCGCAGAGAGAAAGAAACGTCGCAGAAGATGTCCCCAAAGGCCACAACCTGGCAGGCAAGACGGAATCCTTTTTCCACCCGCTCCCCAAGATGAGCCCTCTCAAGGTCTGTGGGAGGAGAAACGTTACCTTTGAGAATGCGGATGAGGCACTTCCCACAGGACCCCATCCCCCCACAGTACGACTCAAGGGGGATACCCTCCCTCTGGAAAATGGAAAAAAGACTCTCGCCCTCTCGTCCCTCAAGAGTTCTTCCAAGAGATACAACACGCACGCGGACCATGGGACACCTCAGGTTATTCTAACCGAATACACCGCTACATTCTACCGGAAGAGAAAACTTTCCAAAAGGGCCTCTATGGTATTATAGAGGAAAAGGTAAGGGGGGAGAGGAATGCAGCCTGTCATCGGCATGGTTGGGAGCAATATGATGGACCTCATCACCTACTACGAGGACCGTTTCCCAAAAGTCGGTGAAACAATCTTTGGAAAGGACTTTGAGATCGGTTTTGGAGGAAAGGGGGCAAACCAGGCCATTGCGGTGGCAAAACTCGGAGGAGAGGTTGTCCTTGTGACCGCAGTGGGAGACGACCTCTTTGGTCCCCTTGTTCGGGAAAATTTTGCCCGACATGGCATCGATACGCGTTTTGTGAAGGTTGTCCCAGGGAAAACAAGCGGTGTTGCCCCAATCTTTGTGGACCCCGAGGGCCGGAATAGCATCTTCATCATCCCGGGAGCAAACTCCTACCTTTTGCCCGAAGATGTCTCCAAAGCTCGGGAAGCCTTGGCACGGTGCCGCTTCATCCTCGTGCAGCTTGAGATTCCCCTTGAGACGGTCTACGCGACTTTGGAGCTCTCCGCGGAACTCGGCGTTCCTGTCATCCTGAACCCTGCTCCCTTTCGACCCCTTGAGTGGGAGAGAATCCGAAATGTCTATCTTTTCGTCCCCAACGAGCGCGAGCTCGAGGGCTACGTGGGGTTTCCGCTCCGTGGCGACGAGGACCTCAAAAGGGCCGTGGAGCTCCTCTGGGGGTTTGGAGTGGAAAACGTCCTCGTGACTCTGGGGGAACAGGGAACTCTCCTTGGGAGGAAAGGAACCTTTACCTTTTTCCCCGCTTACGAGGCAAAAACTGTCGATACCACCGGTGCCGGGGATGCCTTCCTGGGGGCCTTAGCCTATTTTCTTGCCGAGGGTAGGGATCTCCCTGAAGCCATTGACCTTGCCTGCGCCTACGCGGCGCTCTCCACCGAGAAGCGGGGCACCCAGAAGTCCTTCGCCACTAAGGAAGAATTCCTCGAGTGGCTCTCGAAGGCCCGAAAGAGACCCCTCAACCTCACCCTTTAACCGCACCAAGCGTCAGGCCCCGCACGAGGTAGCGCTGGAGGAGAATGGCCATGACGATGATGGGGGCGCTGGCCACGATGGAAACCGCCGAAATCTCCGCCCAGAGAATCTCGTGCCCCCCGATGAGCCCGGCAATGTTCACCGTGATGGGGACAACCTTGGAACGCCCAAGAATGAGGGCAAAGAGGAACTCATTCCAGGAAAACATGAAGCAAAAGAGAGCCGTGGCCACAAGCCCCGGAGCCACAAGAGGTAACGCCACCCGGGCGAATGCCCCAAGCCTCCCGCACCCATCGATGAGCGCCGCTTCCTCAAGCTCCACCGGAAGTTCGTCAAAGAACCCCTTCATCATCCAGACCGCAAAGGGAAGGTTCACGAGCGAATAGGTGAGAATGAGCGTCTGGTAGGTGTCGAGCCAGCGCAGGAACCGAAAGAGGAGAAAGAGGGGGAGCACCGAGGCGATAGGGGGCATCATCCGCACCGAGAGAATCCAGAAGGCAAAGTTCTCGCCCCCAATCCGGAAACGGGAAAGAGAGTACGCCGCAAGGGACCCGAAGGCAACGGCAAGGAGGGTGGTGAGCGAGGCGATGATGAAGCTATCCCTGATACCCTTTGCCCCTCCAAGCCGCAGCCCCTGGACATAGTGCTCAAGGTCAAAGGAGGAAGGGATGAAAACAGGGGGATACGTGAAGTACTCTCCCTTGTCCTTGAAAGAAGTCATCACGTTCCATACAAAAGGAGCCAAACTCACCGCAAGGAGGACAAAGATGGCCACGAAAATCGCTACCGTCACTCCATCTTTCCGCCTCACACCACTTCCCTCCCCCGCCAGGACCGCAAAAAGACATTGGCGATGGCCACAATGACCGCAAGCTGGAAGTAGCTCATGGCTGATGCATAACCCATGCTGAAGTACTTGAACCCCGTGAGGTAGTTGTAGAAGGCCACGCTCTCTGAGGCCTGTCCCGGACCGCCCATGGTGAGCAAAGCCACAAGGTCGAAGATTTTGAAGGCATCCATAACCCGAATGAGAATGGCGATGGTAACCACGGGACGCAGAAGAGGAAAAACGACCCCCGCAAAAATCTGCCAGCGGTTCGCCCCATCCACCCGGGCTGCTTCATAGAGGTCGTCGGGAATGGCCTGGAGCCCGGCAAGGAGGGTGATGACCATAAAGGGAGTCCACTCCCAGATATCCGCAAGGACAATGGAGTAGGGGCTGACGCTGCCGCTTCCCAGCCAGTTCACCGAGGAGAACCCAAGGCGGTTGAGGAGGTAGTTCAGAGGACCGTACTGGTAGTGGTAGATGATTTTCCAGATGCATCCCACGACCACAGGCGAAATCATCATGGGGAGGAGAAAGAGCGTCACCACAAGGCTCCTCCCCCGGAAGCTCCGGTTCAAAAGGAGGGCCAGGGCAAGACCAAGGACAAACTGTGTTCCCACGCCGAAAAGGAGCACCCGACCGGTATTCTTGAGAGAGTTGAAGAAACGCCCATCGGAGAAGAGTTTCAGGTAGTTTCCTGCCCCAATGAAAACCCTCTGCCCACCCATGCCGATGTCCCACTTGCAGAGACTGAGGTAGAAGGAGTAAATCATGGGAAAGATGGAAATGGAGAGGAGAATGACCACCACCGGAAGAACGAAAAGGAATGCAACCCAGAAATCCCGCTTCCGCAGACCCCTCATCGTCCCCTCCTGAAAAGAAAGGGGGCCAGGGAAACCCCAGCCCCCGATGATCTCACCAAAGACCCGCCGCTTTCCAGCCCTTCACGAGTTCCTGGTAGAGGGCCTTCTGCTCTTCTTTCCCAAAGCGCTCGAGAATCTCCTTCCAGGCCTTTGCCGCCTCGTCGAGGGCACTCTTGGGATCGAGTTCCCCGCTGAGCGCCTTGGTGATGGCCACCCCAAGAGTCTCCTCGTACTCCACGGTTCCAGGAAGGACCATCTCCGGATACCCTTTCTCCATGTTCTTCTCAACACCGGCAAGGTAGATTTTCGCATCCTCCACGTTGGCGAACATCTCGTACGCCTCAGGATGTGCAAAGTGGGAGTAGCGGTACGGATCAAGGCCGGTCTCGGGAGTGGAAACATCATCAAGGCTTGTGACCACCGAGAGGTAGTGTGGATCACCTGGTACGCTCTCTTGGGGTCCTTAGATTGGGCAGCAATCGCAAGGACTCTTCCGCACGGCATCATGGCGCGGTAGTAAATTTCCCCGTTCTTCACCCCTGGAACGTGGGAAACTCCAATTTTTCCGACAATCTTTGACTGTGCCGGGTCAGCTCCCTTCTTCCCGACACAGGGCCACTGGATGACCATGAAGCAGTCGCCCTCAAGGAAAACGTCCTTAAGCTCCTCGTAGCCGTAAGCCAAAACATCGGGCGGGCAGTACTTGTGAATCTCCTTCATGATTTCGAGCGCTTTGACTCCGGCTTCGGAGTTGATGGCCGGCTCCATGGTCTCCTCGTCAAAGTACACGCCTCCAAGGCTTGCGAAGATGTTCCCCCACCAGGCGAAAATCTGGTCCTTCTGGCCGTAGTAAGCGGTGCCGTAGAAATCCCGCTGCAGAACTTCCCCTGCGAGTTTCTCCCCGGCCTTTCGGGTGAAGAACTCCGCTACATCCAGGTACTCATCCCAGGTCTCGGGAACCTTGAGGTCGTACCCGTACTTTTCCTTGAAAGCCTTTCGTTCCTCCTCGTTCTCAAGGAGGTCCTTTCGGTAGTAGAGGTTGAGAACGTCTCCATCGTAAGGAAGAGCATAGAGCTTCCCACCGTACTTGCAGTAGAAATCCCGATACCCCGGGGTAACATCATCGAGCTTGGGATCGAGTTCTGCCGCAAATTCATCAAGGGGATAGAGCCAGCCGTTCGCGGCGAATTCGGCAAGGAACTTGGGGAAAACAATCATGATGTCAAAAGCTCCCGTCCCAGCGATGAGCTCTACCTTCTCCTTCTCGTAGAGTTCTCCAAAGGGAACTCCGATGACTTCAAGCTCCACATCGAACTTTTCCTTGAGGTCCTTCGCATACCACTCAAAGGGCTTCAGGTTGTGTCCTGCATCCCCGACGACCACAAGCTTTACCGGAGCACCGTACGCCACACCAACGAGGAGAAAGAGGATGAGCAGGAAGAGAAGGAACTTTTGCATGTGTATGGGTTCACATCATGTGGGACACTCTACAATTCCAGTATCCCTCAGGTACTCCCAGGGGTCCTCTCCCTAAACTCCAATGGGGTCTTCTTCGATTATACACCTCTTCCGTCCACCTCTTGAGATGGTCCCTCATGGTCTTGAGATCAACGGCGCCATATAGTAAGCCCAGAAGTCTTCCCGGAAGGTCCGATTCAGTCGTTCCACCACCCCACCGATGTGGGGGAACGGGGAGGAAGGACGAAGAGCTCAATGCCATATTCTCTGCAGGCCTCCTCAAACTCCCCATAGAACTCACTCCCTCCATCTACTTGGATGCCCCGTACAGGAAAGGGACTCTTTGTGAGGAGCTCCTCGAGGAACTCCCGGGCTAATCCTGCAGTGG
>JACIZN010000058.1 GCA_014359405.1 Candidatus Caldatribacterium sp. | reverse complement strand
TAGGAGGCGTGGTGAGCCTTGAAATTATCTTGGGACTGATTATAGCTGTAATTATTGACCAGAGAGCCAATCGATTTCTTAAATATTTCCTAAGGACCGCCTATTTTTTCCCCTATGTTATCTCTGCTACGGCTGTAGCATTGGTGTGGCATCTTCTTCTAAACCCTGACCTTGGTATTGTCAATTATTATCTTGGGAAGCTTGGAATCGGCCGGATCAACTGGCTTTTCTCTACTCAGTGGGCACGAGTTTCTGTTATTCTCGTTGAAACTTGGAAAAACGTAGGATTTTACGTCGTAGTTTTTTTAGCCGGCCTTCAGAGCATTCCTCAACAGCTTTACGAGGCTGCTGAGGTAGATGGAGCAGGTAGGCTGCAGCAATTCTTTCACATCACCCTTCCTTTGCTTTCGCCCACGACTTTCTTTCTTGTTGTCATTGGCCTTATCAACGCTTTTCAAGTCTTTGATATGCCTTATGTTCTCACCAGGGGGGGACCAGGTGGTGCTACGCGCACGGTTGTCATGTACATTTACGAGACAGGGTTCCGTTTCTTTAATATGGGTTATGCTGCTGCCGTATCTTTATCGCTCTTTGCATTTATAGCTGTGTTCACCTTTATACAGTTTAGGATGAGCGAAAAATGGGTTTTTTACCGTTGAAGGAGTGCTCTAAAGTGGCAAAGGATTTTTTGAAGCTTGCAAAGGGAAGATGGTTAGATCTTGTCTGGGAGGTTTTGAGCTATTTTGTGCTCTTTGTGGGTGCATTGATTATCATCACGCCCTTCGTTTGGATGCTTTCTACGTCTTTTGGAACAGCCGAAACTGCCTTTTCGTTGCCTCCACGTTGGATCCCAAACTTCTTTAATGTACGACCATATCGTCAGCTACTCGAAGCCACGCCCTTTCTGAGATACATGTGGAACAGCTTTAAAGTTTCTTCGCTCATTACTCTTGGACAGCTTATTACTTGTTCCACAGCAGCCTACGCGTTTGCACGTATTCGCTTCAGAGGTCGTGACTTTATCTTCTTCTTGCTGCTCTCGTCGATGATGATACCTATCCAAGTTACTGTCGTGCCTCTCTTCATTTTAATGCGAGGTATGGGTCTCTACGATACCCATGCCTCGCTTATCTTGCCAGTAACCATCAGCGCTTTTGGAGTCTTCCTTTTGCGCCAGTTTTTTTTGACAATACCCGTCGAGCTCGAGGAGGCGGCGCGAATTGACGGGGCTTCCTACTTCACGATCTATTTGAGAATCGTTTTACCCCTTTCTGGATCGGCTCTTTCCACGCTGGCAGTGCTTTGTTTTCTGTACTTTTGGAACGAGCTTTTTCGCCCCCTAATATTCTTGAGCTCTATAGAGAAATACACTATTCCCTTGGGGTTAGTAATGCTTAGGGGACAGCATGATGTGGGGAGTCCCATTCGGTCTATGGCTGCTGTTACACTTGCTATTATCCCAGCAGTGATTATTTTTGTTCTTGCTCAGCGGTACCTCGTTAAAGGGATTACGATGACTGGCCTTAAGGAGTGAATGACGACCTGTCTTTGTCCTAGCTGTGGGCAATAAGAATACAGAAGCAAGAAGTTACTTGGAAGAGTGCGTTTTCTGCGTGTGGGAAAATATGGCTTTTCTCGTTTTGGGCAATTTGCTTTTCCTGGCTTTCTGTATTCCACCATTCATCTTTCTCTTAGTTGGTGAAGTGTTTTTCTCCCTGGGAATTGCCTGTTTCAGTGTAATTCCTGCTTTCTCTGGATTACTGCACTTTGTGGCTAAAATTATTCAAAACAAAAAACCTGCTATGAGAGATTTCTTTCTTGGAGTTTATCGTTTTTATGGACGTAGCATAGTGCTTGGAAGTCTTGGGATTTTTTCTTTTTCTTGGCTTTTAAGTGTTTTTCCCTATGGAGAGGAGGGACTCAGCCTCGCAGAAGTGTGTTTATTTGTCCTTTCTCTTTTCAGCTTTCTTTTTTTGGTTATCCTGTCTGTTTATGCTGTTCCTATTATGGTTTTTTGGGATCTTACTCTAAAGAAAGCGCTTATCCAAGCGCTTATTCTTACCTCCCATTATAGGATTCCTACCGCTGGAATACTTAGTTTGGGCTTTCTAGTTGCACTTCTCGCGTGGTGGACGAAGCTAGGTCTGTTAATAATTCTGCCCTCGGTGTGGGCAGTTTTTCTGTGCAAGCTAGTGGTTAAGTTGTCTCAAGACTTGGCTTTTTCGGATTCCGAGTAATGTTTAGTGAAAAATGTGCTTATGGGGTAGCATGTAGTGTTCCTTTGGGAAGTCTTTCTCCTGAAAGTCGCTACACGAGGAGATCTGTGACGAAGGTTTTAAGGACTCCCGTAAGAGGACCTAAGAATTAGCGCAGATTTTGGAAGCACACACGAGAAGAACCTGTTAGGGCTAGCAACCGTAATGGCAGTCTCCTTACCCTTGATTGTTCAGTGGGGAATTTCTGACTTCCCTTGCGCAAGGGACTGTTTCTGAAACCGAGTAATCTGTGTTTTGCGTGGGTCACGTCCCGTCAATAGGTGTAAATTTTGGCCTCCCTTCAGGTCAGAGTCTATTAGCCAGCGATAGCTGTTGCCGTCCTGGCCAAATCAGCAGTCTCGTGTCCGCTGTCTGCTGCCTCCTCGTAAAGTTTGGACATGGACTCGGCGCTGAAGTATCACCGTAGCGCCAGCCACTCGTCCTGCTCTCCTCCAATATTGCGCCTAAAAGCCGCAGAACCGACCTCACATTCGGAGAGATCCCGACGACGTCGCAGCGCCGCGCCAACTCACGGTTCAGACGCTCTAGGACATTGGTGGAGTGTATCCGGCGCCGGTGTTCGTCCGGGAACGCCATGTAGGTCAGCACTTCATCGGCAGCATCGCGCAGCATGGTGGCCACCTGCGGGAACCGACGCTCAAGGTTTCTTGCCACCTGCTCTAACTGGTGCCGGGCCGATGCCTGATCTGGCTGGGCGAACACCGTTCGAACCATTGCTGCCACCATTGACTGCGCGTGCTTGGGTACCCGCGCAAGCAGGCTCCGCATGAAGTGAACCCTGCAACGCTGCCAACTGGCCCCGGACAGCACCTCACTGATAGCGCGTTTCAACCCTTCGTGGGCATCGGAGATGACTAATTTCACTCCCCTCAAACCTCGAGCCACAAGACTCCGCAGAAACTCCAACCAAAACTCGTAGGTTTCGGCCGCCCCTACATCAAATCCCAGTACCTCTCGCTCGCCTGTCTCTCGCACTCCAACAGCAATGACAGCAGCCACGTTTACCACACGGTCATCGATGCGCGCCTTGAGCACCTTTGCGTCCAGCCATATGTATGGGTGCTCTCCCTCTAAGGGACGGTTCCGGAACCGTTCCATGCGCTCATCTAACTCTGCGCAGATGCGCGATACCTCACTCTTGCTGATGCCTGTTATCCCAAGTGCCTTCACTAGTTCATCGACCTTTCTCGTACTGACCCCATGCACGTAAGCTTCCTGCACCACGGCCAAAAGTGCTCGTTCAGCCCTCCTGCGGGGTTCCAGCAGGCTGGGAAAGTAACTGCCTTTCCTCAGTCGCGGTATCCGCAATTCGATGGACCCCACCCTCGTATCCCACAGGCGAGTGCGGTATCCGTTGCGGTATGTGGTGCGGTTGGAAGAACGTTGGTAACGTTCCGCTCCGACCTTCTCGCTCACTTCCAGCTCCATCAACTGCTGCACAAGCCAGCGAAGCCCCTCCTTCAGGGCATCCATCTCGGGGTCTCCCTGGTACTTACGAAAGAGTTCCATTAATGCTATCCTAAAATCTGGGGTCACTGGTGAATCACTCTCCTTCCTTAGTGTTCTTTTCCAACCTGAAGGAAAGGCGCCAGTGACCTCTTTTGTCAAGGAACCCATTCGCCACCCAGTGATTCATACGGCTTTTTACACCATCACCTGGGATTCTAACGCAACGTGCTTGTCGTTGATGCCTCAGGTATCGTACGCTACATCTTCGCAGGCAAGGTCCCCGAGAGCGAAAAGGAAAAGCTCTTCGCGTCTCTCCTTGCCTTAGGAGAGGGAAAGAATCCTTAGGGGTTCTTGCTGACTCTGCACCCTCTGGTGGGTGATATCACCCACCAGAGGGTTTCCAAGGAGAAAGTTACCCCTCGACCTTGGCGCGGAGAATCCCCCAGAGGGCAAGAATGGTTCCCAGGATGATGAGGATGTCCCCTACGGCCATAACCGGAGGGACATGGACCCAGCCGAAGATGCTTGCGAGTACCATACCGATGATGAGGAGGATTCCAAGAAGGACTTTTACTTTTCCAGGAAGCACCATGTGGGGCATGAGAAGGGCAATAAAGAGCGTGAGGAAGGAAAGGCAAAGCGCATGGGCATGAGCCGATGTTTTGTGCTTCCAGGAGGCTTGAAGTTCAAGGAATCGAGAGAACTCCTGAGCTTCGATGGCAGCCTGGATTTCCTTAATGTAAGCGGTGGAACGGACGCCAAGGTACACCCCAAGAAGGCAGAAGAGGATAATCCAAGAGAGACCAAAGATAAGGAGTGTCTTCCTCATCCTCCATACCCCCTCCTTTAGAGGACCGAGTTTGACACGTGTATTATAACTCGGCTGGTAGGAAAGATTGCAAATCGGGGTAATGTCAATTGTTCAGGGGATAACGCTGTGAAAAGAATAGGTGTAGCATTTACCTCATTGTCTTCCGATTTGTGTGCTCTTTCCAATCGGAGCGAAGGAGCGATCTGAAAGGAGGTGCGGTACCAAAGAAGCCCTTGTTGCTATTTTGTTTTTGTTCCGGTCTTTTGGCAAGCTGATATATTTCGTCCGCCGAACGATGGGGAACCGTTTTGCAACTCCCTTCGGAACATCAGGAGGAAAACAAGCGGCTTCTTCGGATTTCCCACAAGATAGCCTGGTAATCGATGGATCCGGCTTCAATTCCATCACTCTTCTCCTCTAAGTCACGGGTTAATGCTTCATCGGTAAACTCTGGAAAGTTGGAACGAAGCCATTGGTGTGCTTTCTTTCCCAGCTTTGTTGCAAAGAGAAACCCATTTCGCTCGACGATGTAACCTCGCTCAAGGAGTGTTTGGACAATCTTGGCGTACGTTGATGGCCGTCCTAAACCATGTTGTCGCATCTTTTCAATGAGGCTTCCTTGCGTAAAAGGGGGAACTTTGCTGATAAAGCGAATCTGTTTGTCCACGATTTTCGCATTTGGTGAAACCTTTTGGACTTGGAGCGGCAAGACGATGCTGAAACCTTCCTCAAAGACTTCAGTGGTGATTTTCCACTCCTTTTGCCATCCGTCTAAGTTCAGTGTCACTTTTGCCCTGCGAACTCTTGCCGGTTTCATTTGAGAGGCTAAGAACCTTCGAACTATCATCCCGTAGAGCCTCAGGGCAAGCTTAGGATTACCAAGTGCAATCCGCCCGATTGAAAGCCAAAATCTTAAATCGTTTTCTGTTAAAGGTCTTGTCGGGCGGATGCATTCATGAGCCCCCTCAGTCCCATATCGGCGTGGTTGGAATAGAGATTGGTCATAGTGTCCTTTGAGGAGTTCTTCGGCGACGCGCAGACCCGCGTCTCCCACCCGGATGCTATCTGTGCGGTGGTAAGTAATAAGGCCCCGTTCGAACAAGTCCTGAAGAACGTTCATCACTGTACCGAGTGGAGCAAAAGAACCCGCTTCGGCGAGAAGCGTGCCAGTATGATAGGGCGGTGGTGGGTCGAGCATTTCTTCTCCTAATTCGGTTACCGAAACTTTTGCTCGTTCCAGTTGCTCAAATAGCTTCCTCGCGAGTGGAATATCATCTTCTTCAAAGTCGAGCTTGGTTTGCAACTGTGTCTCGGGTTCGAGAAGGTGAACCGTGATACGAGCTTTCTTTCGTCTCGATAACTCTGTCCTTTCGATGACCCACCCGAGGACTGGTGTTTGAACTCTTCCTGCGGAAAGATCGTACCGGTTGAAAGCATGCCACAGCTTTTGGGACAGCTCGAATCCAACCCACCGGTCGAGAATGCGACGGGTCATTTGCGCCTTGACTAAGTTATGCTCAATTCCCCTTGGCGATTGGAGAGCCTCAAGGAATGCACGTCTTGTGACTTCGTGGAATTCGGCCCTGAGAATGCGAGAGTTGAAGGGTTTAAGAGCAACTAAGAGATCGTAACCAATTTTCTCTCCCTCAGCATCTGGGTCGGTTGCGATAACAATTTCGTCAAACTGAGTTGCGATCCGTTGCAGCGCCTTTATGAGCGCCAGCTTGTCCCGTTCCGGTGGTTTTCCACAGGAACAGACGTCTCTCGTTGTTTGTTCGCCGCACTGTGGACACAGCTTAATGGAGCCGTAAACAGGCAAGAAGGTCCCGTTAACCTCAAGTACTCCATAGATTCCCTCATCTTCAACCAAATCGAAGACATGTCCAAGAGATGCGGTCACAGCAAGGAGTCGATCGCCCGTTGCGACTTCCCAGGTGGATAGTCCATCAACGATTCGTTGCTGTGGGGTTCCGAAAAATTGCGCTATAGTTCGGGCTTTATTTGGGGACTCAACGATAACAAGCGTTGTCTCGATCTCCGGTCTGGCCAAGGTCTTTTCTTTGGGTTTGAGATTAGCTGCTATTCCCTTTGCTTGGAGTACGGCCCTTATATGTTCTCGATCTCTGTCGACTTTTTCCAGCTCCGCCTTCCAATCGACTTGCTCGGCGTCAACAAATGTGACTTCGTCGTGGAAAAGCTTGAGCCTTCTTACCAGGCTGTTGAACGCCTTCTTGTCCCAGGCGATTATAAGACTCAGCCCACGGCTTATACCGCCTGGAAAGAGCCTCGAGGTCCGTCCAGACCCCTGCAGGTATGTTGCAGCATCACCCAGGGTGATGAAGAACTGACCGTTGCGCTGGCAGAGACCCACTGTCTCTGATGCCTCCAGTTTCCCGAGGGTGGTTTCCTTGCCGAACTCCTGGTTGAGGTAATCGGCAATTTCCTGCATCCTCTTTGGAAGAGGCTGGTCGGGATGGATGTGTCGGTACTGACGCATGATAGAGAGGTAGGCGTCGATTCGTGCCGTATCGTCGCTTATCTCTCGTAGCGCAAAGAGTAAACCTGTGAAGTTGTGTGGATTGTTCACTGCCACAGGAAAGGTCATCTTTGGAACATCGAGGAAAATAGCGTAGCGAATAGTCTCTGGTAAGTCCACGCCGCGAACCAGGGAGCTCGTTGCGTGGGCTTTTCCAACTGCTACCTCAACCTCACCTCGTTGGAAGGCATCAAGGTCTAAATCGTTGTAAGGTGCTGCGTTGATTCCTTCATTCTGGAGACAATCGATGATTTCTGCAATTCCATCCTGCCCTAATTCTCTGGGTACGAACACCAGCCCTCCCTTACCGAAGCGCTTAATCCAGTAAACAAGCTTCCTCTTTGCATCATTGGGGTCGCTCGCCCATTGCACTGCGTCACAGATATTGCGAATGGTTACTTGTGCTGGAACAATCTCGAATCCCAATAGTGCCCGGAAGAGGGCAACTCGCTTTGTCTTCGGTCTCAGAGTCGCAGACGATACGACAAGAACACCCTTGTAATGAGGACCTGGTTCTCTTCTCTCTCCAAAGTCTCTTGGGATTTCCCCTGTCTCTTCTTCCTTTCCGCCTTGAGGTGCTCCAGAAATTCTCTTTGCCACCTGCTCCCAAGCTGTCCTAATTTCTTCCTCGGAGAACCCAAGTAATTGCAGGACCTTGTCGACATTGCGGCCTGACTTGACCAGCGAGTCCACGTCATCAACAAAGACGAAGTCGAACCGTTTACCTTTGAGGAGGTTGAAGCTGGTTGACAGGAACATATTCGTGGTAACAAGGACCTCATAATCTTGCAATTCGATCGCCCTTCGTTCTTTTGCCCGTCCAAGGTAACCTACAACCTTCTTGTTCCCAAAGGCCTTGGAACGCTCGATAACCTGTTCGACGAGTACCCTTGTCGGAACAATGATGTATGCGGAACCGGGCAGAAAATGAGCCATTGCTATGCCGAAGGTGGTCTTACCCACGCCTGTTGGCGCGATGAGCGAAAAACTCTCGCCCAGAAATACCCGCCGGGCCCAGGCTCGCTGCAGCGACCAAGGCTCAAAACCGAGGACCTGGCAGAAGAATTCCTCAAAAGCTTTCTCGGTCCTGCGGAGGTTGCAAACCCACTGGTAACCCTGGAGTTTCCCCCTTTTTTGCAAGAGTTCGCACAGCGACGTTTTGTCCCCTGTTTCTGGTTCTTCCGGTAGACATTTCTCGCAAGCAAGTCCTTTTTCGAGACGTTCGGCAGATATTCGCTCACCACAATTCGGACAAAGATTTCGGAAAATCGCAAGCTCCATGTAAGGGGACTCCTTTGTTAGCCTTTATTTGCTTTTTAAATTGTATCAGAGGATAAGCTCTTTTCATCGCAGGTAGAGCGACTTGTACTTTGAAGGACAAGAGATTGCTTGGAATAGGAGGTACGACCTTGCAAATGGCAACCCAGACGGTCCCTGTGAAGATTGGTGCTTCGGGGGCAAGAACTTGACCCTGAGGGTCCTTGGCGTAGCGGCTTGTGAATTTGCGCAGGTACGAAAGGAAAGTTATCATGCTGGAAGAGTACGAACGCAAGAAGGAGGGTGGGCGATGACTGCTTTTCTTGATGTGGCTCGGAGAACGGGTGTGACGGTGAGGGAAGAGGAGGGAATTGTCTTCTTCGAGGGTCCCCATGCGGGAAAGAGGAAGCCCCAAGGACCTCTTGCGGGAAAGCGCATCGGACTCCTTGTGGCAAGCGAATTCAGCGACTTCCAGGCCTATTACCTTGCCGAATACCTGAGCGAATTCGGAGGCTTGCCGGAGTTTCTCCTTGTCGATTGGGTAACCTGGAAGTGGACCCGACCCCACGTCAAGGGAAAGGGTGTCACAGGAATGTGGGATATGAGCGTTGATCCTATTCCTACTCTGGGTCAGGACCGTTATAGCTTCAAGCCCCTAAAAGAAGCGGATCCCAAGGACTACGATGCTCTTATTGCCCTTGGGGGACACTCAGCGGACGTCATGATGACGGAAGACAAGGTTTTGGCTTTTGTCAGGAACGTTGCCGAGCGGGGAGCCGTTTTGGGGTCCATCGGTGACGGTGCTCTGGTCCTTGTGAGTGCAGGGATCCTTCAGGGGAAACGGGCAACGGGGAGCAAAATTGCTTCCTTTCTCATTGAGCGCATTGGAACTCTCGAGGACGCCCCTGTAGTTCTCGACGGCACGATTCTCACCGCTCGGGACACTGTCGATACCCCACTTTTTGTCCGGAAGCTCTGCCAGTACTTTGATCCTTCCTTTTCGGATGAGCGGGAGGGAATCCTCAAAGGAAAACGGGTGGTCATCGTGGCAGGAGAGGATTTCGAGGATGTGGAGCTTGTTGTTCCTGTCCTTGAGTTTCTCTTCCGGGGTGCTGAGGTGACCTTGGGCACGTTTAAGGCTCCTCTTCGCTCTCGGCCACCTCTTCTTGGGCTTGAAGTGGTGGTGGGAAACTTTGGGGTTTCGGTGCCCCTCCAGGAGATTCCCTTGGGGTACTACTCCGTTGCCCCTCTTGAGGAGATTCCTTCCGAAAGAATCGACCTCGTTATGGTCCCCGGGGCCTTCTGTCCCTGGAACTGCATTGTTGCCGAAACCCCTCTAGTTTTCCTGCGAAGGGTCTACGAGGCTGGGAAAATCGTGGCCGGGATATGCCATGCCCCAATTGCCTTAGCAGCTGCCCGACTCCTTGAAGGGAAAAAGAGTGCTGGCTGGCTCGCCTGCAAAGATGCGGTTCCCATCATGGGTGGGACATACAGCTTCGAGTGGTCTGCAGTCATCGATGGCCGAGTCGTCACCGGAAGGGTCCCCGATGACGTTCCCGAGTTCATGGACGCCATGACGGAGGCACTGCTACGGCAAGCCGAGAGTTAGCCCCCTTTCCAGAAATCCCTCTCGGGAAGGAGGTCTCCAGTTCCCTTCGGCCGTAGAGCCTCGGGGTACGGGCGGAAAAAAATCTGGCGGGCGAGGTAGGGTTCTTCAAAACGGATAATCCAGGATTCCACAAGACTTGTGAGGACAGGAAAGGGGACGTAGCCTCGACGGAAATCCTCAAGGAGGCGAAGGAAGAACTCTTTTTCCCGAGGCGTGATTTTATCCTTGAAGTAGCCAAGGACGTGGTAGAGGACATTGGTAACGAGTCTGCGGTTCATGGCTTTCTGTATAGCCCTGTAAAAGTGCTCTTTGTACACTTTGAAGGCATGTTCTATGTTTTCCTTTGCCTGGGCGACAATTTTCCCAAGGATTTGCGTTTCCCTCTGGTGGTGGGCAAGGAGGAAGAGCTTGTAGCGGTTGTGGAAA
Organism: Candidatus Caldatribacterium sp.; assembly: GCA_014359405.1. Lineage (NCBI taxonomy): Bacteria > Pseudomonadati > Atribacterota > Atribacteria > Atribacterales > Candidatus Caldatribacteriaceae > Candidatus Caldatribacterium > Candidatus Caldatribacterium oleiphilum. Next base: position 1,214 of record JACIZN010000058.1, on the reverse strand, counting down.
TCCACGAGTTTCCCAAGGGATTTTGTCCTTAGGGTTTCTTCAAGGTCGGCCAGGGCAAAGATTTTCTGGAGGAAGTGTTCGCGGATGGCAAGATTCTCAAGGCGCTTCTCGCTTTCGACAGCAAGGTGAGGGTACTTTCTGAGCACGGCTTCGGCAAACAGGCCGTTTCCCAGGGCGAGGACTTTTCCCTGAGGTGCATGGATTTTGGTGTCTTTGAGACCACAGGAGGGAGATTTCGCTTTGAGGATGAAACCCTGGATTCCTTCAAGATTGAGAAATGTTTCCGAAAAATGTTCCATAGCCTCGGCGAAATCTCTTTCGGTCCCTTCTTCAAGTAGGTATTTCCTTCCCCTTTTGAGGACAATTCGGATGGGCTTTCTGGGGATGCCAAGACCGATTGCCACTTCTGGACAGACGAGGATGAAATCAACGTAAGGCGCGAGGGAGCGAACGAATGGGTCTTCAATAATTGCTCCATCGTAGCGGCAGGGAGCAAAGCCGAGGCATTTGCTCACCACGATTCTCGGTCGGGGAAATGTCCGGACCCAGAAGATTTCTTCGTGCATTGCTGCGCCCCCTTTACTCCTTCACCCGGAGACGTTCCCGGTAACTTGAGTACTCGGGAACCAAACGCTTGTACTCCCCGTGCATGAGAGGCGAGGAAATGAGAAAATCCGCTGAGGCCCGGTTGCAGGCAATAGGAATGTTCCAGACCACCGCAATACGGAGGAGAGCTTTCACATCGGGATCGTGAGGCAAGGGCTCCAAGGGGTCCCAGAAGAAAATGAGGAAATCGATTTCTCCTTCGGCGATTTTTGCCCCGATTTGCTGGTCTCCTCCAAGAGGCCCGCTTTCGAGTTTCACAATGGAAAGACCGAGTTCTCGCTCGAGAATCTCCCCCGTTGTTCCCGTGGCGTAGAGCTTGTGCCGAGCCAGTGTCCCGCAGTTGAATTTTGCCCACTCCAGGAGCTCTTCCTTTTTGTTGTCGTGGGCTATGAGGGCAATGCTTTTTTGAGCTTTCATGGGGATTTCACGGTACTTCATGGCGTTCCTCCCTTTTTGCGAGCTTCCACAGCCATTGTACCATGGGTATAATGGAGGTGTTATGGACGCACAAAAGCTTTACGAAAAAGGGGAAGAGCTCCGGGCGGCTTCCCGGTTCCGGGAAGCAAGGGAGGTTTTCGAAGAGGCCCGGCGGGTGGTGCCTCAGGAGG
>JACIZN010000057.1 GCA_014359405.1 Candidatus Caldatribacterium sp. | reverse complement strand
CTCCGTAGAAAAACTCCTGAAGAGGGAGAGAACTTCCCTGAAGGAGAGGGCGTACATCTCCTTCACGAGGAGGAGAGAGAGAATCTCTTGGTCAGAGAACTTCCGAGGTCTTCCCCTTCGAGTTGAAGGTTTTGGAAGATATGGTACAATCTTCTCGTAGAAGAACCCGACAAGCCTTACGATTTCCTCAACACTCATCTTCCTCATGGCAGGGGAGGTTTTACCATCTCCCCTGCTTTCGTTTCAAGACCCTGTACCCTATTTTTGGAACATCCCCAGAGGGGGGAAGAAAAAAATTCAAAAACAGAAGCCCACAGGTCGGCAAATAGCAGGGAAACAAGGAGGGGATCCTAAATAAAAATGGTGGCCCAACGGGGAATTGAACCCCGGCTTGCGGATTGAGAGCCCGCCGAACTAACCACTATTCGATTGGGCCACACCTATCTGGTAGCGGGGGCAGGATTCGAACCTGCGACCTCCGGGTTATGAGCCCGACGAGCTTCCTGACTGCTCCACCCCGCGTCGTATCCTCTTGTTCTGCTTCTCTTCTGGTGCCGAAGGCCGGAATCGAACCGGCACGGAGCTTGCGCTCCAACGGATTTTAAGTCCGTTGCGTCTTCCTATTCCGCCACTCCGGCACAACCGGCCGTGCGCATCCTATATTTTAGCAGCAAATTTCCAGGAGTCAAGAGGGCGTTTAGGTTCACATCATGTGGGACACTCTACAATTCCAGTATCCCTCAGGTACTCCCAGGGGTCCTCTCCCTAAACTCCAATGAGGTCTTCTTCGATTATACACCTCTTCCGTCCACCTTTTGAGATGGTCCCTCATGGTTTTGAGATCAACGGCATCATCGTAGTAAGCCCAGAACTCCTCCCGGAAGGTCCGATTCAACCGTTCCACCACCCCACCGATGTGGGGGAACGGGGAGGAAGGACGAAGAGCTCAATGCCATATTCTCTGCAGGCCTCCTCAAACTCCCCATAGAACTCGCTCCCTCCATCCACCTGGATGCCCCGTACAGGAAAGGGACTCTCCCTGAGGAGCTCTTCGAGGAACTCCCGGGCTAACCTCTCGTGGCTCTGGTGTAGAGGGAAGCAAAGGCAAAGCGCAAGATACACAGCTCCCAGAGAACTGCTTCAGTTCATCTCCAGGGTATCAATGGCGATGAGGTCCCCAGGTTCTTTGGGAACACAGTCCTTGGGTTTCCTCTTGGCATAGGGTCTTTTGGTCCTTGCACTCTTTTTCACCTGGACTTTCTGGACTCTTGCTTCCCTGAGGATTACAGAGAATTCTTCCCACGGTGGAAGAGGAGACCGCAAAAGGGTGAGCTTCTCCTTCCCCAGGAAGGGATAGGTCTCTTTGAGTTCTTGAATCCGCTCAACGGGCTCTGGAGTCCACTTGGGTTTGCGGACCTTCTTGGGTCTTCTCGAGGGTATCAGACTCTTCAGGTTCCTGGGGTTGAACTTCTTCTTCCAGCGGTAGTAGGTGCTCCGGGCAATGCCGTATCTCCTGCAGGTGACAGCAACAGGGTGTTTTCTGGCAAAGTCGAGGACTTCAAGGCGAATCTTGGCTTTCTTGGAGAGCCCATGGATCTTGGCAAGCTTTGCCAAAGAGGCATACCCAAAGAGAGACTCAAGGTGGAGTGAAGACTACCTGTTGCAGATCTGTGTGAACCGGGACAGGGGGATGGGGAAAGACCGGTTTCCCAATCACCTCCTTGCTACCCTGCCTCCGGGGAGCTCCTCTACAAGCCCTTTGACCTCGAGGGTCAGAAGGGCCTGAAAGAATTCCCCCTCGCTCCAACCGGTCTTCTCAAGGAGCTCTTCTATGAAAACTCCTGTGTAGTCGATAAAAGAGAGGAGCTCTTCTTCCTTTGCACTTAGGGGAACAAGTTCTCTTTCCGATTTCGAGGTTTCTCCAACCCGAGAGGGAAAAAAGCCAAAGGTTTCAAGGACATCAGAAACATCCTGCACAAGCTTTGCGCCTTGAGCAATGAGGGCATTGGTTCCTTCACTCTGGGGAGAGAAAATTGGTCCAGGGATAGCCATGACTTCCCTTCCTGCTTCGAGGGCGAAATCGGCAGTGATGAGGGCACCGCTTTTCCTGGGAGCCTCGATGACGAGAACTCCAAGACTCAAGCCAGCAATAATCCGATTTCGGAGCGGGAAATGTTCCGGACGAGGACCCTCAAGGGGAGGGTACTCGCTCACCAGGGCTCCTCCTTTATCCACAATATCCCGGGCAAGGGAAAGGTGTGCTTTCGGGTACACGCACCGTAAACCGCTACCGAGAACAGCAATCGTAGGGTAACCTTCCTCTACGACGCTTTGCTGGGCTTCACCATCGATACCTATGGCAAGACCGCTGACAATAACCCATCCCTCCCTGGCGAGTTCTCGGGCGAAAAGGCGCGCTACTTTCAACCCATAAGGAGTGGGACGGCGAGTGCCCACAATGGCAAGGTACTTTTCCCAATCAGGAAAAGAGAAACTCCCCTCAACGTAGAGGAGAAATGGGGGACGTTTGACGTACCGAAGAAGAGGAGGATACCGGGGATCGGGAAGGGGAATGACCTGAATCCCCTCCTGTAGAATAGAATCGTAGAGTTTCTCAGGGGCAATTTTTGCCCGCGCAGCAACAATTTGCTCCGCAAGCTTCTCTCCAACAGCTTCCCGGAGAGCCCCAGAGGGAGCACACCAGGCTACGGCAGCGCTACCAAAGGCCTCAAGGAGTCTTTGGAAACGAGTGGGACCAATACCTCGTACGTGGTTCAGAGCCACCCAGAAGGGAAGGTCCTCAGTCATAGCACGCGCTGCCGGTCGAGAAACCGGTACTGAATAGCCTCGGCAACATGGTGAACCTCGATGCATTCTTTTCCCTCAAGATCGGCAATGGTGCGGGCAACCTTCAAAACCCGATGGTATGCTCTGGTGCTCAGGAAAAGCCTCTGGAGAGTGGTCTCGAGGAAGCGCTTTGCTTCCTGGGAAAGGGTGCAGAACCGTTTAATGTGCCGTGGCTTCATCTCACCGTTGAGGAGAATACCTTCGCCTCGGAAACGTTTCTTTTGGAATTCTCGGGCCATTTCCACCCTTTTCCGCACTTCCTTAGAAGACTCTTCCTGTCTCTCGGAAAGGATTTCATGGACCTCAAGACGTGGAATTTCCACCTGAAGGTCAACACGGTCAAGAAGAGGTCCAGAGAGCTTACTCCGGTACTTGGCAATCTGCTGAGGCGAACAGGTACATGGACGTTTCGTATCCCCAAAATACCCGCACGGACAAGGGTTACAGGCAAGGACAAGGGTGAAACGAGCCGGATAAGTAATTGTGGCATTTACACGGCTTACGGTAATTCTACCCGTCTCTAAGGGTTCTCGAAGGGCTTCGAGGACATTCCGGCGGAATTCAAGGACCTCGTCGAGGAAAAGGACGCCATGGTGGGCAAGGCTAATTTCTCCAGGTCTTGGCCATTGCCCTCCACCAATGAGCGCCACATCAGAAATGGTATGGTGCGGTGCCCGAAAGGGAGGGGTAACGACAAGAGGCTGGTCCTCTGAGAGGAGGCCGGCGACACTGTGAATTTTCGTAACCTCTATGGCCTGTTCAACGGTGAGCGGAGGAAGAATGGAAGGAAGTTTCCTGGCAAGCATGGTCTTTCCAGAACCCGGCGGACCTATGAAAAGGAGATGGTGTCCTCCTGCTGCCGCAATCTCCAGGGCTCTTTTTCCCTGACGTTGCCCTTTAACCTCGGCTAAATCCTCTTCGGGGGAAGGGGAAGTAAAACACTCTTCCCAGGAGCGCGAGAAGGGCTTAGCCTCATGCTTTCCCTCAAGGAAATCGCAGACCTCGTTGAGACTCCTGAAACCAAAAACCTCAACCCCCGAAATTACGGCACTTTCCCGAGCGTTCTGCACAGGAAGAAGCATTCGGTACCGTCGTTCCTGAAGAGAAAGGAAGTGGGCCACCGGAAAGGCTCCGTTCACCGGCCGTAATTCCCCAGAAAGAGAAAGCTCTCCCAAGGCAACAACACCTTCTGGAAAAGCACGGAGCTGCTTCGTTGCAAGGAGGATACCAAGAGCAATGGGAAGGTCAAAATCGCTCCCGGTTTTCTTCAGAAAAGCCGGTGCAAGGTTAACTGTAACTCGCTGAGCGGGAAAAGCAAAGCCGCTGTTTTTCAGGGCACTCCGAACCCGTTCTCGGGCTTCCTGAATAGCGCTGTCGGGTAATCCCACAATGTGAAACGATGGAAGACCTGCTCCAACATCGACCTCAACTTCCACGAAACGGGCATCGATTCCAAAACTCGTTGCACTGAGTATCCGTGCAAGCACGTACTTCCCTCCTTAGAAAGCTGACGGATAGTGGCGGATCTGGGGCTTCCCAGAGCCCACATAGATGGCAACAACGTCGAAACGAAAGAGGGTCTGTTCCGGATCGTACCCATGCTGGGTAAGGTAGAAGAGGGCACTCTTTCGGATGCGCTCTTGCTTTTCCTCAGTCACGGCCTCCTCAGGAAGTCCACTGGTAAGACTCTTGCGGGTTTTAACCTCGACGAAGATAAGGATTTTCCCTTTCCGGGCGATAAGGTCAATTTCTCCAAAGGGGGAACGAAAGTTCCGCTCAAGAATCTCCGCCCTGAGCGATCGCCGAAGCCACCGTTCTGCCAAGACTTCCCCCTGGATACCCTTACTCTTCCTGGCAGAAAGTCCTTCGGTGGCACGGAGAGAGCCCAAGATTCCTGATACGCTCAAAATGCATCGCCGTTCCGTACCCTTTGTGCTTTGCGAATCCGTATCCCGGGAAAAGAACATCGTACCACTCTTCCATCAATCGGTCCCGGAAAACCTTGGCCACAATCGAGGCACAGGCTACCGCAAGGCTTTTCTCCTCGGCTTGAGGGAGGGACAGAAGGGGGGTAAAAGACCAGGAAATGCGTATCCAGTCAACGATGAGGTACTCGTATCGCCCAAGGGAACTTGCTCGCCATGCCGCTTCATAGAGAGCAAGTTCGTTAGCTCTCTGGATGCCGAGACAATCGATGAGCTGTTCCCCTACGACACTTAAAGTGACGCAAACCGCTTCACGGCATATGACCTCAAAGAATTCCCCCCGACGTGCTGGTGTAAGACGCTTCGCATCCGGTACATGCTGGAGGGGAAAAGAAGGAGAAAGGACAACGCAAGACGCTACCAGAGGACCTGCAAGGGGTCCTCGACCAGCCTCATCAACCCCTCCGATGTGACGGTACCCTGCCCTCCAGAGCTTGTGTTCGAGGTACTCAGTGGAGGATACGAACACGGTGGGGCGGCCAGTACACGAGAAAGGCTCTTCCCAGGATGTTCTTCCGAGGAACGTATCCCCAGAAACGACTGTCGTCACTGTTGCTGCTGTTGTCCCCAAGGACAAAGTAGTGTCCTTCCGGAATCACCCGTTCCCCCTGACCATAGTACCCAGCGCTGTAGTACGTCCGATTGAAGAGTTCCCCGGTGAGCGGTTCTCCGTTAATGAAGACTTTGCCATCGGCAATTTCAATACGTTCACCAGGAAGACCGATGATGCGCTTTATAAGGTTTTTTCGGTTATCAATAGGGTACCGGAAGACAACGATATCCCCACGGTGAGGCTCAGTGAAACGGTATAAAAACTTGGCAACGAGAACTCGCTCTCCCGGGACAAGCGTTGGTTCCATGGAAGTGCTTGGAATGTAGTACCCTTCAATGACAAAGTACCGCACAAGGAAAGCAATGGCAAGCGCCCAAAGGACGGTTTCAACAAGCTCGCGCAAGGCACCCTTCTTCGGTTTTTTCAGCTTCTCAGACTTCCCGTTTCTCTTCAAGGCGCGATTCTTTGGCACTCTTCTTCCTCAGGTAATAGAGCTTTGCGCGTCGGACCTTTCCACGCCGGAGAATCTCGATGCGTTCGATACGGGGAGAGTAGAGAGGGAAAATTCGCTCAACACCTACCCCAAAAGAGACCTTCCGCACCGTAAACGTCCGATTAACCCCTGATCCTCGTACCGCGATAACCAGTCCTTCGAAAGGCTGAATGCGCTCTCTATCACCCTCGATAACTTTAAAGTAAACGCGAACCGTATCCCCAGGAGCAACCTGCGGAACTTCGGCGTCGTCTTTTACAAAGCTTCCCTCGATCGCTCGCAGAATTCGTGCTCTATCCATGGAAACCTCCTCCTCAGGCCAGAGAAAAATCTCGAAATACTATACCATGCCTTCACTTCTTTCGCAACGGTCACAAGGAAAAAGGTCCGGGCGCATTTTCCTTGCCTTCTCCAGAGCTCTTTCTCTCCGCCACTTTTCGATAAGGGCATGGTTCCCCGAAAGGAGAACCTCTGGAACTGCAAGGCCACAGAAAACCCTGGGTCGTGTGTACTGCGGAGGACCAAAGGGGTACTCCGAGAACGAGTCGTACCGAAGAGATTCCTCGTCTCCCAGGGCTCCAGGAAGAAGCCGCACCACTGCTTCGGTGATCACAAGTGCCGGGAGTTCCCCTCCAGAGAGCACGTAATCTCCAATAGAAATCTCCCGGGCATTGGTGAGCACGATGACCCGCTCGTCGATTCCCTGGTACCGCCCACAGAGAATGAGAAGGTGTTCTTTTTGCGCCAATTCCTTAGCCATGCGCTGGTTGAAGAGCTCTCCCTGAGGGCTTGTAACAATGACAAGAGGGGTACTCCCCGTGTACTCACTGATGAATCGCACAGCTCGAACAAGGGGTTCAGGCTTTAAGACCATTCCGGGGCCACCGCCGAAAGGGTAATCATCCACCGTACGGTACCGGTCCTGTGAAAAGCTTCGGAGGTTGTGGACCTTGATGAAGACAAGGCCTTTTTGCTGTGCTCTTCCAAGGAGTGCAGCACTAAGGTAGGGCCGAATGGCCTCCGGGAAGAGCGTCACAATGTCGATGCGCAACCTCATTCCCAGAAACCCTCAGGACAACTCACTTCAAGAAACCCCTCGTCGAGATTCACACTGAGAACAAAGGCGGAAACAAAGGGGAGGAAAAATTCCCGCCCTGCAGGGTCTTTCACCACTAAGTAATCGTACACCGACATAGGAACCACAGCGTCTACTGTTCCCCGCGGAGTCCCCCTCTCAAGAACCGTAAGTCCCACAAGCTCAAAATGGTAGAAGTGGCCGGGAGGAAGGGGAGGAACGTCCTCTCGGGGAACAGCAAGGTAAAACCCACGGAGCATCTCCGCTTCCGTCCGAGAGGCTACCCCCTGAAAGCGGAGGAGAAGGAAGTTCCCTCGCCAAGCGACATCCTCCACAACCCGTTCCACAAAAGTCCTTTCAGGGGACCCAACGAGAAAAATCGCACCCCGGGCAAAGCGTTCCCCAAAGTCCGTAAGGGGCAAAACTCGGACCCATCCCTTAAGCCCGTGGGGTGTGGTGATTTTCCCCACCACAACCCAATCAATTCGGCGAGGCACAGAGCCCCCTCCTACCCGAGGATTTCCACCACAGCTTTCGTCCCGCTTTTTGCGGAGGCCGCCTTGACAATGGTGCGGAGGGCTTTCGCCACCCTTCCCTGCTTCCCGATAATCTTCCCCGTATCGGCAGGGGAAACCCTGACCTCGTACACCACAGAACGTTCTCCCTTGACCTCTGTCACGCTCACTTTATCCGGCTCATCGACAAGGGAACGAACGAGGAACTCAAGGAGCTCCTTCACCGAACTTCGGCCTCCTGGAGCTTTTTGGCTTTCCTGAGAAGAGCCCGAACCTTGTCTGAGACTTCTGCTCCCTGGGAAAGCCAGTACTCGATGCGATCCCACTTGAGAGAGGTGAGCTCTGGTTCCTGGAGAGGGGAGTAATTTCCAAGAACCTCAAGTGGTTTCCCGTTCCGGGCTTCCCGAGAATCCGTTGCCACAATCCGGTACTGAGGGAGATGAGTCCGTCCAATGCGCATGAGACGAATTCGTACAGCCATATGCACAACGCTCCTTTCAGTCGTTTTTAGAATCCAAAACCAAAGAATCCTCTTTTCCGAGAAAGAGGAAAGAGGTGTCCTTTCCTCATCTTTTTCCAGAGTTTTCGGACCTCTTCGAATTCCCGCAGGAGCCGGTTAACCTCCTGAACGGTTGTTCCGCTTCCCCGGGCAATGCGTCGCTTTCGAGAAGCATTGATGATCGATGGGTTTCGCCGCTCCTCCTTAGTCATCGAGAGAATGATTGCCTCGGTACGTTTGAGGCTTTTCTCCCCGTCGACTTGAGCAAGCATCCCCCGCAACTGAGTGGGAAGCATATTCACAAGTTCATCAAAGGAACCAGCCTGCTTGAGGCGGCGCAACTCTTCGAGAAAGTCCTCAAAAGTGAACTCTTCTTTCTCAACCCGTTGCTCGATCTTTTTCCGTTCCTCTTCAGTAATGGCCCTTTCAATTCGCTCGATGAGGCTTAAGGTATCTCCCATGCCAAGGATGCGGCTTGCCATCCGCTCGGGATGGAAGACCTCAAGCTGTTGCAGTTTCTCTCCAACGCCGATGAGTTTTACCGGCCATCCGGTTTGGGCAACGATGGAGAGCACCGCGCCTCCCCGGGCATCGGTATCGACCTTTGTGAGGATAATACCGGTGGGTTCCACCCACTCCCGAAAACGCTCAGCTACCCTCACCGCCTCTTGACCGGTTGTAGCGTCAAGGACAAGGAACACTTCGTGGAATTCTTCACTCTCGACGAGTTCTCTAAGCTCTTGGAGAAGCTCTTCCTCAACGTGGAGCCTCCCTGCGGTGTCCACAAGGACAACGTCCTGTCCCTTCTCCCGGGCATACTGCCGCGCAGCCCGGACCACATCCCGAGGATGCTGCGCCGAAGGAAGGTCAAAGAAATCGAGTCCTGCTTTGAGGGCAAGAACTCGGAGCTGCTCCCTTGCTGCCGGTCGGCGGGTATCCGTTGAGGTCAAGAGAGGAAGGTAGTGGCGTTCCCTGAGGAAAAGCCCAAGTTTCCCACAGGTGGTGGTCTTTCCCGAACCCTGGAGACCCACAAGAAGGAAAAGGGCAGGGGTCACGGAGGGAACGTGGAGATCTTTGGCCTCTCCCCCAAGAATTTGCCGAATCTCATCCCAGAGGATTTTCATGACTATTTCTGCAGGGGTAACACTTTCCAAGACTTCCCGACCCACAGCCCTTTCACGCACTCGACCGATGAGGTCCTTCACCACCCGGTAATGCACGTCGGACTCAAGGAGCACAAGGCGAAGTTCCCGCAAGGCAGCATCTACGTCCTCTGCGGTAAGGCGACCTTTACCCCTTAGCTTTTTGAAAATACCGGTGAACTTTTCCGCAAGTTCCTCGAACAATCCTCTCCACCTCGTTCTTCCGGGAAAGACCCATAGAGATGATAAAGAAAAATGCGTTAAAAGACAATAGCGCGGACAAATTCCTGAGCATCAAAGGGGAGGAGGTCATCTATTCCTTCCCCAATTCCGATGTACTTCACGGGAAGACCGAATTCTTTTCGTATCCGGAAAAGAATTCCTCCCTTAGCCTGGCTATCCCATTTAGTGAGAACAATGCCGGTAAGAGGCACAACCTGAGCAATAGATGCAACCTGGGCGAAGGCATTTTGGCCAGCCAAGGCGTCAATGATGAGGAGATTCTCGACGTTCCCCTCAGGGAGGAAACGGCGAACCACCCGAGATACCTTCTCAAGTTCGGCAAGGAGGTTCTTGTTCACGTGAGACCGTCCCGCGGTATCCACAATGGCTAAGGTCTCTTTCTCCTTGAGAGCCGACTGCAACCCGTCGTAGACAACCGCCGCAGGATCAGCACCGGGAGAACCTCCAAAGAACCGGCATCCCGCTCGCTGGGCCCAAATGGCAAGCTGTTCATTTGCTGCAGCCCGAAAGGTGTCCGCACTGATGAGAACAACCTTTTCCCCCTTCATCCTCGCAAGGTGAGCAAGTTTCCCGGCAGTCGTGGTCTTTCCAACACCATTTATACCAACAAGGAAAATGGCCTTCAGGGATTCCGGTTGAGCTTGAGGGAAAAGACGGTGTTCATCCTGGTCAAAAAAGGACATCAGCTTCTCGTAAAGCCACTCCCTCCAGTCTGCATTCCCGCGGGACCTTTCCTTCAGGTTCCGGAATTCTGCAACGAGTTCCAGAGCAAGATTGGGTCCAATATCGGCCTCAATCAGCATTTCCTCGAGTTCTTCCCATTCTTCAGGTCGCGGGCTCTTCTGGGACCAGAGCTGAGCAAAGCGTTCCTTCACCTCTTCTTTAATACGCCCCACTCCTTGAAGCCACCTTCTCCACAACCCCTTCTCCATTACCGTCCCCCTCTCAGAAGTTCTCGCTCTGCAAGACTCTCACAGGGAATGATCTGGGATACTCCCGGCTCACTCATGGTCACTCCAAGAATCCGGTCTGCAGCCTCCATCACTTCTTCTTTGTGCGTCACAATAACAACCTGCCGGGACGCAGAAAATTCCTTAAGGATTTGAGCAAGAAGTGAGCTATTCGTATGGTCGAGATTGGCGTCAATCTCGTCAAAGAAACACATTTGAGCTCCCTTCGCTTCAAAACAAGCGCAGAGAAAGCACAAGGCCACCAGGGTTCGTTCTCCGCTTGAGAGGAGTGCCATTCCCTGCCTCTTCTTTCCCGGAATCTGCACCTCAAGATGAACCCCATCATTCCGCACTGCGTCGCCACCCTGAAAAATTTGCCGGAAATACCTTGAGAAAGCTTTCCTTGCCCCATCCAGAAAGGCGTGGAACTCTCGCTGAATACTTCGCTCAAGGCTTTTAATCTCCGAAGCCGCAAGGTCTAAAAGTTCCCCAAAGAAAGAATCCTGCTGCCTGAGTTCTTTCTCTCGAGATTCGAGCTCCCTGTACTCCTCTATGGCCCCTCTCCGAACAGGTGTACTTGCAAGAAATTTCTCCTCCTCTTCAACGACGCGTCTCAAGCTCTCAAGATCAAGCGCCTGAAACTCGGAGGAGTCAAATTCCCAAAGATTGGCAAGAAGGCCCTCCACGCGTTCAATTTCCTCACAAAGCTTTCCCTTTGCAAAGTGCAAACGCTCTCTCTCCCTAAGCCACTTTTCTTTCTGACGCTCGAGAGCTTTCTCTTTGTGGCGTTTTGCCCCTATAGTCTTCTCCAAAAGCTCCCTCTTCTCTTCTTCCTCCTGGAGGAGCGCTTCTTTAGTCCTCACAGTTTGAAGAAGCCCTTGAAGCTCCCATCCACAATGAGCAAGTTGCTCTGTAAGGACATGAAGAATCCTCCCATTTTCCCCCATCTCTGCAACTACCGAAAGAACCTCTTTCCGGATCCTTTGAATCTCCCAGAGAAACTTCTCGTACTGCCTTTTCCTTGCCTCTTCCTGGTTCTTCCTTTCCTGAACCTTCTTTGCAGCTTTCTCCGCACGGGCAAGAACCTTCTGAAGTGCGCTAATTTCTGCTGAGAGACTCGCAATTCCCTCTCTAACTCTCTGAAGGGATTCCAGAAGGCGCTCACGCTCTGAAGACAGAAAATGGAGTCTTTCCTCAACCTGGCGCTTGTTTTCCTCTTTCTGACAAAGGCGCTCTTGCCACTGAACGACGCGGAGTTCCTCTTCTCTTCTCTGTCTTTCCAGCGCCTTCTCTTCA